>DASQVN010000478.1:0-4107 GCA_035640755.1 Rhodopila sp. | reverse complement strand
AAGGCACCCAGCGCACCGACGCGCAGCGCGACACGCCAACGCGCCACGTCAACCCCGCCCACCGGGCCGGAGCGCCCCCATGGACTGCCGCCCCATGGAGTTCCGGAGGGCGGACCTCCGGAGGGCGTGCAGCAATCCGGCAACACAACGCGTCTGGAATCGCACCATGAGAATCGTTTATCCGTTTCGTCAGGTATTTACTATGTTGCGGCGACGAATCACCTTCGCGCGAGTATGCGACGGCCCAACTATGCATCGCGCCGGCTGGAACGGGAACACAATGCGCATCATCTGCCCGAACTGTGCGGCCCAGTATGAGGTGCCGACCCAGCGACTACCGCGAGACAGGAAGGTCCGCTGCGCGCGGTGCAACGCCCTCTGGCGGGTGAGCACCGAACCCACCCCCGTCGCTGCCGCATCCGTCGCCGCCGCGTCCATCGCCCCGATGCCCGCCGCGCCCGATCTGCGCTGGCCGGAGCCGCGCCCCGCACCCGCGGCCGACACCGCGCAGGTGACCGCAGCCACGCCCCCCCCGCCAAACTGGGGTCCGAAACTCGGCTGGGCTGTCTCCATCATGGTGCTGGTGATCCTCTGCGCCGCGGTGTTCCATTGGCGCGCCGAGGTGATCCGACTCTGGCCGCCCAGCGGCCGAATCCTGGCATTGGCGAATACCGGGGCGAACACCGGTCATATGTATCGCATACGCAACTATATTGCGCCGGAGGTCGTACTCAATGTTGCGGATTGCACTTGATTCCCGCCATCCCATCTGATGATTTGGGGCCCAATGTCGCAAAAAAGACACCACGCTTGTGTGAACTCGCGCTGAAGGTTGAACCATACCGCGCAAACATGCTTTGGTGCAATCACATTGATCGCGAAAAGGTGAAGTCGCGTGGAACTCGATATAGACACACTTTCCAGGCTGCCCACCGATACGGATAGGCCGGATGTAACGACCGACGATCAGGCCGTTGCCGCGTTGCAGACCGCGATCCTGCAGAAGCTGACATACCACGTCGGCAAGCGGCGCGCCGTCGCCACCGATCGCGACTGGCTGATCGCCACCGCCGTCGCGCTGCGTGACCAGATCGTCGACCGCTGGCTCGCCGGCATCGACAAGGCGTACCAGAACGGATCGAAGCGGGTCTATTATCTGTCGCTGGAATTCCTGATCGGCCGGCTGCTGGTCGACAACCTGAACAACCTCGGCCAGCTGGAAACCGCCCGTGCCGCCCTCGCCGGCCTCGGCGTCGATCTCGCCCGGTTGAGCGCGCTGGAGCCTGACCCCGCCCTCGGCAACGGCGGCCTCGGCCGGCTCGCCGCCTGCTTCATGGAAAGCATGGCGACGCTCGACATCCCGGCGCACGGCTATGGGATTCGTTACCAGCATGGCCTGTTCCGCCAGGTGATGAAGAACGGCTGGCAGCAGGAATACCCCGAAGACTGGCTCGCGCTCGGCAATCCGTGGGAATTCCACCGCCCCGAAGTCAGCTATGCGATCGGCTTCGGCGGCTTGATCGAGACTGTGCCGGTCTCGGAAGCCGCGGTGCGCCAGGTCTGGCACCCGGCCGAGACCGTCGAGGCCATCGCCTATGATACCCCCGCGGTCGGCTGGCGCGGCCGGCGCGTCAATACGCTGCGCCTGTGGTCGGCGCATCCCGCCGATCCGCTGCGCCTCGATGCGTTCAACCACGGCGACCACGTCGGCGCACTGGCCGAGCAGGTGAAGGCCGAATCGATCTCCAAGGTGCTCTATCCGTCCGATGCCACGCCGGCCGGGCAGGAACTGCGGCTGCGCCAGGAATATTTCTTCGTTTCGGCCTCGCTGCAGGATCTGGTGCGCCGTCACATCAAGGCCTTCGGCCACATCCATAACTTGGCCGAAAAGACCTCGATCCAGCTCAATGACACGCATCCCGCCATCGCCGTGGCGGAACTGATGCGCATCCTGATGGACGTGCACCAGATCCCCTGGGACGACGCCTGGCGAATCACCCAGGGCACCTTCAGTTACACCAACCACACCCTGCTGCCGGAAGCGCTGGAAACCTGGCCCGTTCCACTGATGGAACGGCTGCTGCCGCGGCATATGCAGATCATCTACCTGATCAACGCCCTGCACCTCGGCCAGGTGCGCCAGAGCCATCCGGACGACACCCGCCTGCTGTCCAGCGTCTCCATCATCGATGAGCATCCGGGCCGCCGCGTGCGCATGAGCCATCTGGCCTTCCTCGGCTCGCACCGCGTCAACGGCGTCTCCGGCCTGCACACCGATCTGATGCGGGAAACCGTCTTCCGCGACCTCCACAACCTCTATCCGGACCGCATCGTCAACGTCACCAACGGCATCACTTTCCGCCGCTGGCTGCATGAGGCGAACCCGCGCCTGACGAAGCTGCTGACCGGCGTCATCGGCCCCGAGATCCTCGACAATGAGAGTGCGCTGACGAAGCTGCGGCCGCTCGCCACCGACCGTGCCTTCCAGAAGCGTTTCGCCGCCAGCCGCTATGCCAACAAGCTGGCGCTCGCCGAACTGATCCGGCAGGAGCTGGAAATCCGCGTCGACCCGGCGGCGATGTTCGACGTGCAGATCAAGCGCATCCACGAATACAAGCGCCAGCTCCTGAACATCCTGGAAGCGGTCGCGCTGTACAACGCCATCCGCGCCAGACCGATGGACGACTGGACGCCGCGGGTGAAGATCTTCGCCGGCAAGGCCGCCGCCAGCTATCAGCAGGCCAAGCTGATCATCAAGCTGATCCACGACGTCGCCAAGGTGGTCAACAGCGACCCCACCGTGCGCGACGTGCTCAAGATCGTCTTCCTGCCGAACTATTCGGTCAGCCTGGCCGAGGTGATCATCCCCGCCGCCGACCTCTCCGAGCAGATCTCCACCGCCGGGATGGAGGCCTCGGGCACCGGCAACATGAAGTTCGCCCTGAACGGCGCACTCACCGTCGGCACGCTGGACGGCGCCAACGTCGAGATCCGCGAACGCGTCGGCGCCGACAACATCTTCATCTTCGGCCTCACCGCCGAAGAGGTCGCCGCCAGGCGCCAGCGCGGCCTCGATGCCACCGACGTCATCACCGCCTCGCCGCTGCTGCCCGAGGTCCTGGCCAGCATCGAATCCGGCGTGTTCTCGCAGGATGAACCGGGCCGCTACCGCGAACTCGTGGAGCAACTCCGCCACCACGACTACTTCATGGTCAGCGCCGATTTCGACGACTACTACGCCACCCAGCGCCGGATCGCAGAGCTGTGGCGGCGTCCCGAGCTCTGGTGGCAGTCGGCCATCCTGAACACCGCGAACATGGCCTGGTTCTCCTCCGACCGCGCGATCCGCGAATACGCCAGTGAGGTGTGGAAGGTCCCGGCATATCGCGGATCGTGAGCGGAATCGTCCCGCCGCATCCTGGCCCCCGGCCTGATGGCACGCTACTCTTTGCGGGACGGAGCGTGATCGCTCGAGGCGGAAGCGCCAGAGAGCGTGAATCACGCGACCCAACGAACCGTCCCATCAGGCGGGAGGAGGCGGATCAATGGTGCAGCGCCAGGGATTGCAGGCCCCGATCGTCCGCAATGCCATGGCCTATGTCTTGGCAGGCGGACGCGGGTCCCGCCTGCTGGAGATGACCGACACCAGGGCGAAGCCGGCGGTGTATTTCGGCGGCAAGACCCGGATCATCGATTTCGCCCTGTCGAACGCGCTCAACTCCGGCATCCGCCGCATCGGCATCGCCACCCAGTACAAGGCGCACAGCCTGATCCGCCACCTGCAGCGCGGCTGGAACTTCTTCCGCCCCGAGCGGAACGAGGGCTTCGATATCTTGCCCGCCTCGCAACGGTCGGGCGATACCTGGTACGCCGGCACCGCGGACGCAGTGTACCAGAACATCGACATCATCGAGGGTTACGGACTCGAATACATCGTCATCCTGGCGGGCGACCACGTCTACAAGATGGACTACGCCAGGATGCTGGTGCAGCACGCCGAGACCGGCGCCGACGTCACCGTCGGCTGCATCGAGGTGCCGCGCATGCAGGCCACCGGCTTCGGGGTCATGCATGTGGACAGCACCGATCGGATCATCGCCTTCATCG
>DASQVN010000477.1:0-16817 GCA_035640755.1 Rhodopila sp. | reverse complement strand
AGGGCCAATGGTATCACACGGGTCAATGGCCGCATGAGGGGGTGGACTTCACCGGCAAGCGCGTTGGAGTCATCGGCACGGGATCAAGCGGCATCCAGGCAATTCCAGTGATCGCCGAAAAGGCTGCCCACCTGACCGTGTTCCAGCGCACCCCCCAATTCACCATTCCCGCCCGCGATGCGCCCATGCCGCCGGAGTTCTGGCAGCAGATCAAGGCGAACTACGACGGGATCATCCAAAAGATTCGTGGCTCGTTCACCGGCTTTCCGTTCAACTTCCCAGAGCAGTCGGCGCTGGAGGTCACACCCGAGGAACGTAGGCGCACCTACGATGAATGCTGGGAAACGGGCGGCTTCAGCCTGGTGTTCGCCAGCTACAGCGATCTGATCCTCAGCAAGGAGGCGAACGATACCGCCGCAGACTACGTCCGGCAGAAGATCCGTGAAATCGTCCGCGACCCCGCGGTTGCCGACAAGCTTACCCCGCGCGGCTATCCGATCGCTACCAAGCGCCTGCCGATCGATACCAACTATTATGAAACGTTCAACCGTGACAACGTCACGCTGGTCGATCTCCGGGCATTACCGATCGAGGAGGTCACGCCCAAGGGCATCCGCACGCGCGAGGGCGAGCATGAGCTCGACATCATCGTCTTCGCCACCGGCTACGATGCGATGACCGGACCGCTCTTCCGGCTGGGCATCCAGGGCAGGGGCGGGGTGCCGTTGAAGGAAGCATGGGCGGATGGCCCCCATACCTATCTGGGCATTGCCTCGGTCGGCTTCCCCAATATGTTCATGATAACCGGGCCGGGCAGCCCCTCAGTGCTGAGCAACATGCCGGTGTCGATCGAGCAGCATGTGGAATGGATCGGTGACTGCCTGGCCTATATGCGTGCGCACGGTCTGGATGTGGTCGAAGCCTCGGCGCCGGCGCAGGAGGCGTGGGGCGTGCAGGTGCACGAGGCGGCGAGCGCGACGCTGATGCCGCAGGCCGATTCCTGGTACATGGGCGCCAACATGCCGGGCAAGCCACGTGTGTTCACGCCGTATATCGGGGGCGTCGGGCATTATCGGGAATTGTGCCAGGAAATTGCCGGCAAAGGGTATGAGGGCTTTGTGCTGACGCGCTTGCCACAGGCCGCGGCGGCCGACTGATCCTCCCTTGGACTGATCGCGTTCGGGCGGCTCATTTTTCGCGCTTGCATTAGCGCGGCAACTTAGGCGTGTCGTTGTCCCTGGCCGGTAGCCGTCGGCCGAGTCGGAGCAACGATCGGCCGGGAGCGGTTTCCCTTGGCCGCCAGAAACGGGGGATCGCCGCCTGATGCCGACGCCGTTCTCGTCCCAGGATCTTGGCCGGGTTTTTGAGTCGCGGGTGCTGACCCGCGGGCGCACCCTGGGCCTGGCGGGCGGCGTGGCGGTGGAGCTGGATGGCGAGACCATCGCCGCGGTTGTGCAGGACAAGGGGCTGATGTACCGGGCCCGCATCACGCCGGCGCAGCTTGGGCGCCGGGTGGTGTTCGATCATCAATGCTCATGCGGGATTCGCGCGTGCTCCCACCTCGCCGCGACGGCGTTGGCGGCGCTCGATCAATTCCCGGCGCTGCGCAAGGCGGAGCAGCGGACGTTCTTCGACAATCTGGTTGCGGCGCCGTTGGAGGCCGAGCGGCAGAGGGCGGTGTTCGAGGTTTCGCCGGCGGACCCGCCGGCTGCCTTTGCCGTGACCACGCTGTTGATGGGCGAGAGGACGGGCGCCGTGGTGCCCGCTTCGCCCCGCGCGATTGCTGCTGACGTGACGCATGGCCCCAAGACACGCGCGGCGGCGGAACTGTTGGGCGGCGACGAGTCGCGGACCACGGTCGGGATGGCACAGGTTACCGCGCTGCTGCAGGCGCTGATCGAGAGCGGCCAGGCAAGATGGCACGCAAGCGGCCAAAAGCTGGTGGCGGGAGAGGCGCGGGTGTTCGCCTCGGCCCAGGCAGTCGAATTGCCGCCGCGCTCGGGCGTCATCGTCGGCGAGAGCGGGTTATGGTATGTGGATGCCACAACGGGAACAGTGGCGCCGATCCGCATCCAGCCGCCGGCGCCGCCATCCGTGCAGGCCCAGTCGGAGGCGCCGCGGCGCACCGCCACCTCAACAGAAGGTTTGGTGATTGTCGAGCGGCCGTTCACCCCGGTGCTGCGGATGCAGCGGCTGTCCTGCCCGGATGAGGCGGGCCAGCTGGACCAGATCACGTGCCTGATGGTGGAGTTCGACTATCAGGGGGCAGCCGTGCTGTTCGATGATGAGCGGCAGTTCGTGCGAGCCGATGGACCGGAAGGGCCGGTGTTTGTCCGCCGCGACAAGGCAGCTGAGGCTGAAGCGGTCGAGGCGGTCCGGCGGGACGGGCCTACGCCGATGCGCGTGGCTATCGACAAGGCGGCGAAGGCGCGCACGGTGCTGGTGTTCCGTGGGCGCGATGCGGCTGAGTGCTGGCTGGCGTTCCTGGCAGAGCGTGTGCCGGCGCTGCAGGCGCTGGGGTGGCGGAGCGAGATCGAGGCCGAGTTCGGGCCGCAGGTGATCGAGACCGTGGGGATGTGCGACATGCAGGTCTCTGACACACCCGGCGGTGGGTTCTCGGTTGAGCTGGGCATCGAGATCGACGGGGTGCGCCAGCCTTTGCTGCCAATCCTGATGCGGCTGCGCGAACAGGGCGGCATGGAAGCGGCCCGGATCGTGGGTGGAGAGGTGATCACCAGCCTGGATGATGGGCGCATCCTGCGGCTGCCGGCGGAGCGGATCGGACAGCTTCTGGCGATTATCGATGACCTGGTGGATGGGGCGGAGCGTGCGACAGCCGGGCGGCTGGTTCTGGATGCCGATGCGGCACCGAACGTGCTGGATCTGGAAGACTTGGTCACTGCGCGCTGGCAAGATGCCTCAGCCATCGCGACGAGGCTTGCTCGGCTGCGGACGCCGGCTGAGATTCCCGATGTGCCGGTGCCCGACTGCTTCCAGGCCAGCCTGCGGGCGTATCAGCAGCAGGGGGTGAACTGGCTGCAGCATCTGCGGCAGAACGAATTGGGGGGGCTGCTGGCCGACGACATGGGGCTGGGCAAGACGGCGCAGACCATCGCCCATATCGCCGTCGAGTATGAGGCGGGGCGGCTCGACCGGCCGGCACTGATCATCGTGCCGACCAGCCTGGTGCCGAACTGGACCGCGGAGCTTGCGCGCTTTGCACCGCATCTGCGGGTGGTGGTGCTGCACGGGATGGACCGGCATGACCGCAGGCGCGACCTGGCCGGTGCGCATGTGGTGATCACCACTTATACCGTGCTGTCGCGCGATATCGAGGAGATGGCGGACCTGTCCTGGCACGTGGTGGTGCTGGATGAGGCGCAGGCGATCAAGAGCCCGACCGCCAGGGCGACCCAGGCGGTCTGCCGGTTGCAAACGCGGCAGCGCCTGTGCCTGTCGGGCACGCCGATCGAGAACAATCTGGGCGAGCTGTGGTCGCTGTTCACCTTCCTGATGCCGGGGCTGCTCGGGTCTCGGCGGAGCTTTACGAAGCGGTTCCGCTCGCCGATCGAGAAGGAGGGTGATCCGGTGCGGCGACGGCAGTTGGCGGTCCGCATCAAGCCGTTCATCCTGCGGCGCACCAAGGCGGCGGTGGCGACGGAACTGCCGCCGAAGCATACGATTCTGCGGCGTATCACGCTGGCGCCTGACCAGCGGGAGCTGTACGAGACGATCCGCGCGACGATGCATGAGAAGGTGGTGCGCGGTATTGCCTCCCGCAGTGTGGCGCAGAGCCAGATGCTGGTGCTGGATGCGCTGCTGAAGCTGCGGCAGGTGTGCTGCGACCCGCGGTTGGTGAAGCTCGCTTCGGCGCAGTTGGCGGCATCATCGAGCAAACTGGATGATCTGCTGGAGATGCTGACCGAGATGCTGACGGAGGGGCGGCGGGTGCTGCTGTTCTCCCAGTTCACGGGGATGCTCGATCTGATAAAGCCGCGGCTGGCGGCGGTGGGGGTTCCGTTTGTCGAGCTGCGCGGGGATACGGCGGACCGCGCTGAGCCGGTGCGGCGGTTCGAGGCCGGGGAGGTGCCGCTGTTCCTGATCAGCCTGAAGGCGGGCGGGCGCGGGCTGAACCTGACCTCAGCCGACACGGTGATCCATTACGACCCGTGGTGGAACCCGGCTGTGGAGGACCAGGCGTCGGACCGGGCATACCGGATCGGGCAGACGAAATCGGTATTCGTCTACAAGCTGATCGCGGCGGATACGGTGGAGGATCGGATCCTCGATCTGCAGGAACGGAAGGCGGCGCTGGCGCAGATTGCGTTCGGCGATGAAGGCGGGTCGCTGGTGGGAATGGATGAGGAGGATATCGACTTCCTGTTCGGCGGCGCACCGGAGCGGCTGGCGGCATAGCGGCGCACGCAGCCACAATGGTTGGGTAACGACTCCACACTTATCGATCTGACGGTTACCAGGCGGATCGCTTGTGACCCTGTTCACAGCGAGGCTTCCCGACAGCGGCGATGATCAAGCTGCCAAGGGCGGAGAACACAATCGTGACACACGTGATGTCGGCCGAGACGATGCGCACCATGCTGGCGTCGGCCCGGAACAATCCGGCCAGTCTGGCGATGCTGCTGTTGGAGGTTGCACCGGCGCGGGCCAGGAGCCTGGCACTGTCGATGCATGAGCGCGCGGCCATGGGGCTGGACACGAGCGAGATCGAGCACTGGGCTTGTGTTGTGATGGAGGTTGCGCGGCTGGAGGAAGCGCAGCGCGATGCGGCCTGATCAGGTGGGAGGTGAGGAACCGTCTTCCGCGCGCCGTGCCCCTGTCGTCATGGGCGGGCTTTTGACCCGCCCATCTGCGTACCGTCCGTGCTGCAACGGATCGCGGCGCCGACTAGGGGTAGGTGGCCGGGTCAAGCCCGGCCATGACGGCTAGAATCGGGCTCGCGGAGACAGCTCATTTCGTCTCCTGTCCTGTTCAGACGCCTATGGCGTCAATGCCCCCGACGATGCTAGGCAGCGACGTTCAGGTGCTGGGCGACGGTGAACGCAGCCTCGGTCTTGTCGCGGATTTCGGCCAAAGTGACCTCGGGTGCGATGTCGATCAGCTTCAGGCCGCCGTGCTGGCCCTTTTTCGCGACCTCGAACACGCCGAGCTCGGTGATGATCAGGTCCACCACGCCGGTGCCGGTCAGTGGCAGGGTGCACTGCTTCAACAGCTTGGGCTTGCCGCCGGCGGTGTGCTCCATCAGCACGACGACGCGCTTGACCCCGGCGACCAGGTCCATGGCGCCGCCCATGCCCTTGACCATCTTGCCGGGGATCATCCAGTTCGCCAGATCGCCGTTCTCGGCCACCTGCAGTGCGCCGAGGATCGAGATGTCGATATGCCCGCCGCGCACCATGGCGAAGCTCGCGGCGCTGTCGAAGAAGCTGGTGGTCGGCAGCTCAGTGACGGTCTGCTTGCCGGCGTTAATGAGGTCGGGATCCTCCTCCCCCTCGAACGGGAAAGGACCCATGCCGAGCATGCCGTTCTCGGAATGGAGCTGGATGGACATGCCTTCGGGGATGTGGTTGGCGACCAGGGTCGGAATGCCGATCCCCAGGTTCACATAGAAGCCGTCCTTCAGTTCCTTGGCCGCGCGGGCGGCCATCTGATCGCGGGTCCAGGGCATGGTGGCGGCCTCCTGTGTTAATACCGTTTACGGACGGTGCGCTGTTCGATGCGTTTGTCGATCTTGTCCAGCTTGACGATCCGGCTGACGAAGATGCCGGGGGTGATGACGTGGTCGGGGTCGATCTGGCCGGGGTCAACGATGTCCTCGACCTCGACGACCACCTGCTCACCGGCGGTGGCCATGATCGGATTGAAGTTGCGGGCGGTCTTTCGATAGATCAGGTTGCCCTCTGGGTCGGCCTTCCAGGCATGGATGATGGAGAGGTCGGCACGAAGGCCGCGTTCCATCACGTAGGTGCGGCCGTCGAATTCCTGGGTCTGCTTGCCCTCGGCGATCTGGGTGCCGGCGCCGGTGGCGGTGAAGAAGGCGGGGATGCCGGCGCCGCCAGCGCGGATGCGTTCGGCGAGCGTGCCCTGTGGGTTGAACTCGATCTCCAGCTCCCCGGCCAGATACTGGCGGGCAAAAGTGGCGTTCTCGCCGACATAGGAACTGATCATCTTCCTGATCTGCCGGGTCTGCAGCAGCAGGCCGAGGCCAACCTCGTCGATGCCGGCGTTGTTGGAGATGACGGTCAGGTCCTTTACGCCGCTGTCCTGGATCGCATGGATCAATGCGGAGGGGATGCCGCACAGGCCGAACCCGCCGGACATGATCGTCATGCCATCGCGCAGCAGGCCGCTGAGGGCCGTCTTGGCATCCGGGTAGATCTTGTTGACCGCCATACGTACCCCCTGGGCAAGCAAGTTGACCGGCATCTAGCCGAAGCCGAGGTGTGTCAGCAAGCACCCCACAGAAAGGTCAGTTCATGCTTGTTATGGAACAGGTGCACGACCCGGGCGCCTGGGATGGTGGCGAAGGTATCGGCAGCCTCGTGATCCGTCGGCCCCTGGAACTTGATGGTGCAGACGATGTTGCGGACGGCACCGGCGTCGATCCAGCGTTTCACCAGCGCCAGCAACCGGTTGGGATAGGCGATGACGTCACTGAACAACCAATCCACCGGCTCGGGGGGCAGACCGAAAGCGCTTTCCTGGCGCTGCGTGACGCGCGGCATGGCGGCGACGTGCGGATCGAGGGGCGCCTTGTCGACAGCGGTCACCGATGCGCCAAGACGCGCGACCGCCCAGGTCCAACCACCGGGGGCGGCGCCGAGGTCGACGCATTTTTCCCCCGGACCGGGCCATCGGCCGAACTGTGTCAACGCTTCCCATAGCTTCAGGTACGCCCGACTGGGCGGGCCGGAGCGGTCCTCCTGAAAACGGCACTCGCCGTTGACGAACGGGCTGGTCTTGGTCGGGCTGAACAGCATCCGGTCGGGCGCCAACAAGGTCCAGGCACCCAGGTGCGCGGTGAGTGCCGGGGAGGGGAATACCAGCGGCGCAGCCTTCACGGGCGGCAGGCGCTCGGCGATCAGCGCCATGCGGCGGTGATGAGCGGCGCCATAGGCCGCCCAGTTGCGCTGCACCGTCCGCAGCGCATCGGCGGCGGCCTTGACGCTGGGCGCCTTGGCCTCCCGCGGGGCGGTCCAGACCTCCAGTGCCCAGGCCGCGGGGGCCGGCGGGTCAGGCGAGAGCAACAACCGGCCGTGCTGGCGGCCGATGGCGACACCGCGGCGGGCCAGCTCCTCGGCCAGCGGGGTTTCGAACCCCTTCGCGGCCAGGTAGGCGGCGCGGATCATCTGGCCCTTAGCGCGCTGCCCCCAAGCAGCAGCCAACCGATCATCAACAGCGTGCCGCCGGCCGGGGCGACAGGGCCGAGCGAGATGCCGCCAAGCGCCAAGCTATAGACCGCGCCACAGAACAGCAACATGCCGAGGGTGAAGGCGAAGCCAGCCCAATCGGCGAGTCGCCCGCCACGCGGGGACCATAGTCCGGTGCCGATCAGCGCGAGCGCGTGCCAGCCCTGTATGTCGACCGCGCTGGCGACGATGCCGCGCGCGTTGGGCGCGACGACATGCGCGCCCACGGCGGCCATCGCGACCGCGAGGAAGCCTGCCAGTCCGCCCAGGGCGATCCAGACTCTCTGCATGCGCGGGTCTCTCCATGCCTTGTCCCTTGGGGGGCGCGTCGCCTATACGTGACGGCATCATGCCCCGAGGCGACTTATTTCCTGAGATCGGTCCCTACGAGACCGGTTATCTGCCGCTGTCCGGCGGACATGTGATGTACTGGGAGCAAGCCGGCAACCCAAACGGACGGCCGGTGCTGTTCCTGCATGGCGGGCCGGGCGCCGGGGCCGGGGCGGTGCATCGGCGCTTCTTCGATCCGGGCTTCTGGCGGATTATCATTTTCGACCAGCGCGGCGCCGGGCGGTCGCGTCCGCTGGGCGGGCTGGAGAACAACACCACTCCAGACCTGGTCGCTGATATCGAGCTGCTGCGCACCCATCTGGCGGTCGAACGCTTCCTGCTGTTCGGCGGCTCGTGGGGTTCAACTCTGGCGCTGGCCTACGCGCAGGCGCATCCCCAGCGGGTCGCCGGCTGCGTGCTGCGCGGCGTGTTCCTCGGGCGGAAGCAGGAGGTCGACTGGTTCCTGCACGGCATGCAGGCGGTGTTCCCCGAGGCGCATGCAGCGTTCTGCAACTTCCTGCCCGAATCGGAACGGGGCGACCTGCTGGGCAGCTATCTGCGCCGGCTGACTGATCCTGATCCCACGATCCATCTGCCGGCTGCCCGCGCGTGGTCTGTCTATGAAGGCACCTGCAGCACGCTGCTGCCGAGCCCGGAGACGGTGACAGGATTTTCGCAGGATCGGACGGCGCTGGGGCTGGCGCGGATCGAGGCGTTCTATTTCCGGCACGGCCTGTTCCTGCTGGAGCCTGGGCTGCTGGGGCAAATCGACCGGATCGCACATATTCCCGCGGAGATCGTGCAGGGCCGCTACGACATGATCTGCCCGACCACCACCGCCTTCGAGCTTGCCTCCGCCTGGCGGAATGCTCGGCTGACGATCGTGCCGGATGCGGGGCACTCGGCGCTGGAGCCCGGGATACGGCGCGCGCTGGTCGCGGCGGTAGAGCGGTTCCGCGGCGTGCGTTGACAGCGCCCGCGTAATTGCCAGACCCTTGGGGCAGGGTTGTTTAAGCGCGTGATTCACGCCGGCGGCTGTTCAGCCTCTGGTGATCACGCGCTGGGGCGCAGGAGGAAACATGGGAGCAGCCGTTGACACGGACGATGCCAGGGTCGTGTTCGACCTGCCGCCCGATCCGATCGCCCAGGCGCGTGCCATCGCCCCGCTGTTGCTGGCGGAGGCGCCGAAGATCGAGGCACTCGGCCAGTTGACCCCGGCGGTGGTGGAGGCACTGCACGCGCACGGCCTGTACCGCATCCTGCTGCCGCGATCGCTGAACGGCTATGGCGCCGGTCTGGCGACGTTCGTAAAGGTCATGGAGATCATGGCCGCCGCGGATGCGTCCACGGCCTGGTGCGTCGGGCAGGCGACGGGGTGTTCCATGGCCGCGGCCTATGTGGATGAGCCGGTGGCACGGCGCATCTGGGGCGACGACCCGCGCGGCGTGCTGGCCTGGGGATTCCAGCTTGAGGGGCGGGCCAGGGTCGTGCCGGGCGGCTATGAGGTCACCGGCCGCTGGGGGTTCGGGAGCGGCGGCCACCATGCGAGCTGGATGGGGGCACACTGTCATGTCGAGCTGCCGGACGGGTCGCTGCTGAAGAACAAGGACGGCTCACTGGTCGAGCGGACCATGCTGCTGCCGCAGTTGCAGCTGAACTGGATCGCCAACTGGAATGTCGTCGGGCTGCGCGGCACAGGCAGCGACAGCTACACGCTCGATCGGGTGTTCGTGCCGGAAGCCTACACGGTGCGGCGCGACCTGGATGAGGAGCGGCGGATCGACGAGCCGTTCTTCCGGTTCACGACGACGAACGCGTATTCCCTGGGGTTCGCCGGCGTCTCAATGGGCATTGCGCGGGCGATGCTGGATGAGCTGAAGCTTCTCGCGCAGTCCAAGAAGCCGTCGCACACTGCACGGACGCTGCGCGACAGCCCGGTGATGCACCATCTGGTGGCGGAGAACGAGGCGAAGCTGCGCTCAGCGCGCGCTTTCGTGCTGGAGACGATCCGCGACGCCGAGGAAGGGATCCGCGAGACCGGTCGGCTGCGGGCGGATGATCGGATCCTGATGCGGCTCGCCTCCACCACTGCAATCAAGCGGGCCAAGGAGGTGGCGGAGTTCGCCTATCACGAGGCCGGGGCGACGGCGATCTTCACCGATAACCCGTTCGAGCGGCGAATGCGGGATATCCATGCCTCGGGCCAGCAGGTGCAGGGGCGGACGGGGCATATTGAGGTGTGCGGGCAGTATTTCCTCGGGCTGGACCCGGCGGCGCGGCATCTCTGATCCGGTTTTACTTGAAGGACATCGTCATGCGGGTCGGCGTCATTGGTTTGGGCAACATGGGCATGGGGGCGGCTGTCAACCTGCTGAAGAAGGGGCATACCGTGACCGGCTGCGACCTGCGCGCCGAAGCGCGGGAGGCGTTCGCGCGGGAGGGCGGGGCCGTTGTTGCCTCACCCGACGCGCTGCCGACCGATCTGGAAGCGGTGCTGGTGTTCGTGATCAACGCGGCGCAGACCGAGGATGTGCTGTTCGGTCGGCGCGGCTGCCTTTCAGGCCTGCCGAAGGGAGGCGTGATCCTGTGCTGCGCCACGGTGGCGCCGGAGGCGGCGAAGGCGCTGGGGCGGCGGATCGAGGAGGCGGGGTTCCTGATGCTGGATACGCCGGTCTCGGGCGGGTCGGCCGGGGCGCGGGCGGGGACGATGACGGTGATGGGCTCGGGCTCCGCGGAGGCGTTCGAGAAGGCGAAGCCGGTGCTGGATGCGATCTCCACCAAGGTGTGGCGGCTGGGGGATGAGATCGGGGTGGGTTCCACCGTGAAGATGGTAAACCAGTTGCTGGCCGGCGTGCATATCGCGACGGCGGCCGAGGCGCTGGCGCTGGGCATCCGCGCCGGGGCCGACCCGGAAACGCTGTTCAAGGTGATCAGTGAGTCGGCCGGCAGCTCGTGGATGTGGCAGAACCGCGTGCCGCATATCCTGGAGGGGGACGATACGCCGACCTCGGCGGTGAATATCTTTGTAAAGGATCTGGGAATCGTGCTGGACCAGGCGCGGGCGCTGACGTTCCCGCTGCCGCTGGCCGCGGCGGCGCATCAGCTTTTCCTGGCCGCGGCGGCGAACGGGCAGGGCACCAAGGATGATGCGTTCGTCATCCGGGTGTGGCAGGCGCTGACGGGAATTGATCTGCCGCAGAAGAAATAAAGTCGGCGCAGCGGAGTCTCATCCATGCCGCCCGCGCGATAGATCAGGTAACGTCGGGCGTGGCTGACTTGTCGCCTCAGACCCCTTGCCGAGGATCGGAATGAAACACCTCAGATTGATCTTGGTCGGCGTTGCGCTGGCGTGCGCACCGACATTCGCGGTCATGGCCCAGGCTCCGCGCCCTGCCAACGCAACCCAGCGCTGGACCGTCGATGCCTATCTCGACAAGCTTGGCCGGCACATGGCGATCACGCCGTTCCAGAAGGCGGCGTGGAAGGCCTATGCCGACACGATGACCCAGGCCAGCAAGGACATGCAAGGCGCGCACCGGGCGACGATGCAGAGGATGGAGAAAGCCTCGTGGCACGAACGCTGCATGATGGTGAACCAGATGCTGATGACCCGGAAGGATGCCGCTGGCATGGTGCACAAGGCAGCAACCGATTTGCTGCCGACGCTGACCGAGGAGCAGAAACAGAAGGCTCAATCGGAGCTGCCGGGCCTGGCGCTGCCGCCCGCGGCAGGGTTCGGCTGAGGCGGCTGCCGACCCCTGGCTTGCCTACCCCGACTTGAAGGAAGTTGCCGCGCGGATCATCATCCGCGGATGACCGAGCCGCAGAAGCCGTTCCAACGCCTGGCGTACCAGGCCTCCATCGACCGCCCCCGCCTCGCGCTGCCGGGCGGCAAGCGGGTTGCCGTGTTTCTCGTGGTCAACATCGAGCGCTGGGACATCGACCGCCCGATGCCCCGGCAGGTGCTGAGCGCGCCGCAGGGGGCGGCCGTCGTGCCGGACCTGCCGAACTGGGCCTGGCACGAATACGGCATGCGCGTCGGCTTCTGGCGGCTGAAGGCGGCGCTGGACGTGCACGGGATCAAGCCGACGCTGGCGATCAACGGCGCCGTTCCTGCCGCCTATCCGCGGGTGACGCAGGCCTGCCGTGAGGCGGGGTGGGAGTTCATGGTACACGGCTATCACCAGATGGCGACACACATGGTCGAGGATCAGCGCGCCATGATCCGCGACGCCATCGCCGCGCTGCGGGACGCCGGCGGGCATGAGCCGGTCGGCTGGCTCGCGCCTGGCCTGACCGAGACACTGCACACACCGGATCTGTTGGCCGAGGCGGGGATCAAGTACTGCGCCGACTGGGTGATCGACGACCTGCCGGCCGAGATCGACACTGCGCACGGCACGCTGCTGACAATGCCCTACAGCGTGGAACTGAACGACATCCCGATGATGATGATCCAGCATCACCGCGCCGAGGAATTGTACGACCGCACCATCGCGCAGTTCGAGCGCCTGCATGAGGAAGCGCAGGAGCAGGGGGCGAAGGTCATGGGCCTCGCGGTGCATCCATATATCACCGGGGTACCGCACCGGATCGGCTGGTTCGAGCGCGCACTGGCGCATATGGCGAGCCGTCCGGGCACGGTGTTCTGGCAGGGGCGGCAGATCATGGACTGGTACCTGAAGGCCACCGCATGAGCTTTATGGCGCAGTGGGGGCGGCTGAGCCAGGCTGAGCGGGATGCGGCCTACAACAACACCGAGGCGGTAGCGGACAGCTCTGTGCTGAATGCGGCGCGGGAGGTCGCCTCATCCGTGTTCCGCAGCACCAATCCGATGCATCTCGACCTGCGCTACGGCAGGCGGGAGCGGAACACGTGGGACCTGTTCCCGGTCGCCGATCCGGATGCGCCCTGCCTGGTGTTCATCCATGGCGGCTACTGGCAGCGCAACAGCAAGGAACAGTTCAGCAATTTCATCGCTGGCCCGCGTGCGCGGGGCTGGTCGGCGGCGTTGCCTGGATACACGCTGGCGCCGGATGCCTCCTTGACCGAGATCGTGGCCGAAATCCATACGGCGCTCGACTGGCTGGCGTTGCATGGGCCGGCGCACGGGGTTAATGGATCGGTTGTCCTGTCCGGCTGGTCGGCCGGCGGGCACCTGACGGCGATGTGCCTGGAGCACCCGTTGGTGAAGGCAGGGCTGGCGATCTCCGGCATCTACGAACTCGGCCCGATCCGCGACACCTACCTGAACGAAAAGCTACGCCTGACGGATGAGGAGATCGTGCGGCTGTCACCGCTGCGGCTGCCACCGGTGGCAAAGCCCTTGGCGATCGCCTATGGGACGGCGGAACTGCCGCCGCTGGTGGCCGACAGCCGCGCGTTGAATGCGCTGCGGTCGGCGGCGCATATGCCGGGGGTGCTGATCCCGGTGGCAGGGGCAAATCATTTCACGATCATGCATGAGCTGCGGGATCATGATGGCGTGCTGACGCGGTGTCTGCCGCTGCTGCTGCCGGATTGATCGGCGGCCGAGGTTTTCCCGGCCGCGCAGGCTACTTCAGGGATGGGGTCCCCATGGGGCGGGGTGGAGCAGCTGCACCTCCTGGGTCATGACCAGGGGACGGAATTTCGTGGCGAAGCCTTCGACGAAGTCCTTGTTGGCATAGACTGCGGCCCAATGCGCTCTGCGGTCGGCGTCGTCCTCGAACTTCCAGAGATGGACGAGCTGGTTGATCGTGCCGGTATCACTCTGGAAATAGCCGACCAGGTGGCTGTCATGGCCGCCTTTCTGCAGGGCGGGATAGCCGAATTCCTGATACAGCCTCACCGCCTCGGCCATCTTACCGACATACAGCGTGTAGGTCCGCATTTCGTAAAGCGCCATGATTGCTTCCTCCTTTGTTATTGGCGGATTCATCCTATGCGGGGCTCCGGCCGTCCGATAGAGGACTGTCGGGGCTTCGGATTAATCCTTATTCTCAGTCGGCCGTTTACGTGTGACGACGCGGCCCTTCAGGACGGATGAGATGCCGATGCAGCCGATCCCGCTCTCGCGTGCCAACCTGGCGCAACTGGACAAGCGGGTGCATGTGCCCCGGTTTGATCCGGCCTCGGTGACGGCGGGAATCGTGCACCTCGGCCTTGGCGGATTTCATCGGGCGCATATGGCCCGCTACACGCACGAACTGATGGAGCGGCGGCCCGATGCGCTGCGGTGGGGCATTGCCGGTGCCGGGCTGATGCCGAACGACTGGCGCATGGCGGAGAGCCTGCTACCGCAGGACAGGCTCTATACGCTGGTGGAGCGCGACGCGGCGGGGGAGATCGTCTCCGTCATCGGCTCGCTGGCCGATGTTGTCTTCGCTGGCGAAGACAGCAGACCGTTGCTGGACATGATCGACTGGCCGGAGATCCGGATCGTCAGTCTGACGGTGACCGAGCATGGGTATTGCCTGGACCGCGCGACCAAACGGCTGGACCTCGGGCATCCGCTTATCCGGCAGGACCTCGCCACGCCCGAGCGTCCGCGCAGCGCGATCGGCATCATCACCGAGGCGCTGCGCCGGCGGCGCGCGGCGGGGCAGCCAGCCTTCACCACGCTGAGCTGCGACAACATCCAGCACAATGGTTCGGTACTGCGGGATGCGGTGCTGGACCTGGCGAAGCTGCGCGATCCTGCGCTGGCGGCCTGGATCGTGGAGAACGTCAGCTTCCCAAGCACCATGGTGGACCGGATTACGCCGGTTACGGCTGCGCCCGACATCGCCGCGCTGGCGGATTGTTACGGTATCATGGACCGCTGGCCGGTGTTCTGCGAAACCTTCACCCAATGGGCGATCGAGGACCGGTTCCCGCAGGGGCGGCCGACATGGGAGGAGGTCGGAGCGCATTTCGTTGATGATGTGGCGCCTTATGAGGTCATGAAGCTGCGGCTGCTGAACGGAAGTCATCTCGCGGTGGCGGCTCTGGGGCGTCTGGCGGGATATGTCACCATCGATGAGGCGATGGCGGAGCCGCTGATGACCCGCTACATGGCGGCGCTGATGGACCGCGAGACCGGACCAACCGTGCCGGATGTGCCCGGCATCGACCTGGCGGACTACAAGGCGACGCTGATCGCGCGGTTCGCCAACCCCGCGATCAAGGACACGGTGGAGCGGGTCAATACGGATGCGCCGTTGAACGTCCTGCTCGATCCGATCCGCGATCGGCTACGGACCGGGGGCTCGGTCGATCTGCTGGCGCTCGGGCTTGCGGCCTGGCTGCGCCGCGTACGTGGGGAGGACGAGCACGGGCAGGCAATCACCATCCATCATCCTCTGGCCGAGCAGCTGCAGGAACGGGCAATCGAGGGCGGGGCTGATCCCCGGCCGCTGCTGGGAATCCGCGCGCTGTTCGGTGACACGGGACAGGACCCGCGGCTGGTTGCGGCAGTGGGCCGATGGCTTACCATGCTCTACGCGAAGGGCAGCCGCCAGACTCTTGTTGAAGCGGCCCATATCCAGGGATTTTGATCTCTGGCGCAACCAGGCAACATATCGGAATGTTAAAGTCACGAGGCGGCATCACGCCGTCCAGGTGGTCCAACAAGAACAAACAGGGGAGGGGGATCCGATGCCGAGCAACCTTTGGGGTCTTGCCGGGGCCGTGGCTGGGCTGATGCTCGCCGGGGCTGGCGCCGCCCGCGCCGATGCCGACGTGACGATTGCGACGGTGAACAACGGCGACATGGTGGTCATGCAGCGCCTGTCGTCGGAGTTCGAGAAGCAGCACCCCGACATCCACCTGCACTGGGTCGTGCTGGAAGAGAATGTGCTGCGCCAGCGCGTGACGACCGACATCGCCACCAAGGCCGGCCAGTTCGACATCCTGACCATCGGCAACTACGAGGTGCCGATCTGGGCGAAGCAGGGCTGGATCGTGCCGATGGACAACCTGCCGGCGTCCTATGACGCGAACGACCTGTTGAAGCCGGTCCGCGACGGCATCAGCTACAATGGGAAACTCTACGCGCTGCCCTTCTATGGCGAAAGCGCGATGACCTACTACCGAACGGACCTGTTCCAGAAGGCCGGCATCAAGATGCCGGATAACCCGACCTACGACCAGATCCGCGGCTTTGCCGACAAGATCACCGACAGGGCGCATGAAATCTACGGAATGTGCCTGCGCGGCAAGCCGGGCTGGGGCGAGAACATGGCCTATGTCACGTCGCTGGTGAATGCCGAGGGCGGGCAGTGGTTCGATATGAAGTGGCAGCCGACAATCAACTCGCCGCCGTGGCATACCGCGATCACGTATTACGACGCGATCCTGAAAGCTGACGGCCCGCCGGGCGCAACCTCCAACGGGTTCAATGAGAACCTGGCGCTGTTCGCCAGCGGCCATTGCGGCATGTGGATCGACGCGACCGTCGCCGGAGGCCTGCTGTACGACAAGAAGCAGTCGACGGTGGCCGACAAGGTCAGCTTCGCGCCGATACCGACCGGCAGCTTCCCCGGCGCGCCGACCTGGCTATGGAGCTGGAACCTGGGGATTCCGGCGACATCGAAGCATCAGGATGCGGCGCGGACGTTCGTTACGTGGGCGACATCGAAGGAGTATATCCAGCTTGTCGCCAAGCAGAACGGCTGGGTCGCGGTGCCGCCGGGCACACGCGTTTCGACCTATGAGGACCCCGATTACCAGAAGGCTGCGCCGTTCGCCGCGTTTGTTCGTAAGGCGATCGAGGTCGCCAACCCGAACGGGCAGACGAAGGAGCCTCGGCCCTATACCGGCGCGCAGTTTGTCGGCATTCCGGAGTTCCAGGGCATCGGCACCCAGGTCGGGCAGACCATCGCCGCGACGTTGACCGGCCAGCTTACAGTGGATCAGGCGCTCAGGAGTGCGCAGACGGCGACCGAGCGCACGATGCGCATGTCCGGCTATCCGAAATAGGCGGCGCGCGTGTCCACCGTTGTAGGCACCGAGGACCACCTGGTCGAACCGCTGCCGCGGAAGGCTGGGACCGCGCTGCTGGCGCCATCGGTCGTGGTGCTGCTGGCGTGGATGATCGTT
>DASQVN010000476.1:0-5783 GCA_035640755.1 Rhodopila sp. | reverse complement strand
GCAGGGCAGAGACGGGCATGGCGGAGACGGGGCTGACGGGATGGATCTGACGGGAGTGTGGCCGCCGCCGGGCCTTGTGCTGCGTACCGCGCTGGCGCTCGGCGCGGCGTTCGTTCTTGGCACGGCGATCGGGTTTGAGCGGCAATGGCGTCAGCGCACCGCGGGGCTGCGCACCAATGTGCTGGTTGCGGTCGGCGCGGCGGCGTTCGCGGACCTCGGGCTGCGGCTGCGCGGTGTCGATGGGGGCACGCAGATCATTGCCTATGTGGTCAGCGGCATCGGCTTCCTGGGCGCAGGCGTGATCCTGAAGGAGGGGACCAACATCCGCGGCCTGAACACGGCCGCGACGCTATGGTGTTCGGCGGCGGTCGGGGCGTTCTGCGGCAGCGGGCTAATCATCGAGACGGTGATGCTGACGGCTGCCATACTCGGCGCCAATACGCTGCTGCGGCCGCTGGTCAACTGGGTGAACCGGCGGCCGCTGACCTCCGATGAGACGGAGGCGCAGTACCAAGTGCACGTGATCTGCCGGCCGGAGGTGCTGTCGGAGGTGCGGGACCTGCTGGATGCGGAACTGGCGCGCGCCAGCTATCCGGTGCGGGAGGTGGAAGTGCTGTCGGAGGGCGAGGACCAGGTGGAGCTGGCGGCGGTGCTGGTGCCGACGACGGCGGCTGCGGCTGAGCTTGATGCGGTGGTGACGGCGCTGGAACGCTCATCGCTGGTCAGGTCGGCGACCTGGACGGTGCGGACAACGGCATAGGGACTGGGGCGTAGCGGGCTGGGTTCTTGACTGGCGCGCCTTATAGTTCCATGATGTTGGAGATATGGAGAAGACAGATGCCATCGCGGCGCTGGGCGCGCTCGCACAGGGGACGCGCCTGGATATCTTCCGCCTGCTGGTGCAGGCCGGAACCGAGGGGATGCCGGCTGGCCACATCGGCGAGCAACTCAGCCTGCCGTCCGCGACCCTGGCGTTCCATTTGAAGGAGCTGAAGCTCGCGGGCCTTGTCACCTTCAGGCGCAATGGCCGCTCATTGATCTATACAGCCGTCTATCCGGTGATGAACGCGCTGATCGCGTACCTGACCGAGAACTGCTGCCAGGGGAATCCTGCCGCCTGCGGCGTGCCAACCGGCGCGGCTGAGGGTGGCTGCCAACCCGCACCCGCACGGAAGAGGAGTGCATGAGCCATGTCGGAGAGGCTGATGGATACGGCTGAGATCAAGGCGATGGTGCGTGCCCGCTATGGCGGGATTGCCGCCGGCACGCTGTCCGATGGCTCCGGTTCGATGGGATCATCCTGTTGCGGCATCGCCGCCGACCCGGTCGTGGACGGCAAGGCGCGCGTGATGGGCTACTCGGCCGAGGAACTGGCGGCCGTGCCGGACGGTGCGAACCTTGGTCTTGGCTGCGGCAATCCGCAGGCGATTGCGGCCATGAAACCCGATGAGGTCGTTGTCGATCTTGGCAGCGGCGCCGGTTTCGACTGCCTGTTGGCGGCGCGCCAGGTCGGCCCGACCGGTCACGTCATCGGCGTGGACATGACGCACGAAATGCTGGCGAAGGCGCGCGAGAATGCCGCCAAGGCTGGGGCGGCGAATATCGAGTTCCGCCTGGGCGAGATCGAACATCTGCCGATTGCCGACGGCACGGCTGATGTCATCCTCTCCAACTGTGTCATCAATCTTGTGCCCGACAAGGCACAGGTGTTCCGCGAGGCGTTTCGTGTCCTGAGGCCCGGCGGCCGTCTGGCGATTTCCGATGTGGTCAACATCAAGCCGCTGACGCCTGACCTCGCGTCGGATCGCGCGCTGGTCTGCGGTTGCATCGCCGGCGCTGCACCGGCCACGCAGGTCGAAGCCTGGCTGCGGGCGGCCGGGTTTCGCGATGTGCGGGTGACGGTCAAGAAGGAAAGCCGCGAATTGGTGGCAGGCTGGGCACCTGGGCGCGGCATCGAGGACCATGTTGCCTCGGCCCTGATCGAAGCGCGCAAACCGGCTGCCGGCGAGGAAGCGGCATGCTGCTCGACGGAATGCTGCGGATGAGCGGCAACATGGCGCACCGTCCTTTCAATGTCCTGTTTGTCTGCACCGGCAATTCGGCGCGGAGCATCCTGGCCGAGTCCCTGCTGCGCCAGTTCGGCTGCGGCAGTTTCAACGCCTTCAGCGCGGGCAGCTTTCCGAAGCGCCAGGTGCATCCGCTCGCGCTCCGTCTGTTGGCGGAACAGGGTTTCCCAACGGAGGGGTTGCGCTCGAAATCCTGGGACGAGTTCGCCAGGCCCGGCGCGCCCGTCATGAATTTTGTGTTTACGGTCTGTGACCAGGCCGCGGGCGAAGTATGCCCGGTCTGGCCGGGCCAACCCGTTACCGCGCACTGGGGCATCCCGGACCCGGCCGCCGTCACCGATGACGGCGCGGGGGCGCCGATGTTGGCCTTCCGTGACGCTTTTCGCATGCTGGAGCGGCGCATCAAGCTGTTTGTCGCCCTGCCGCTCGCCTCGCTCGATCGGATCGCGCTCAAGCGCGAGGTCGATGCGATTGGCCGTCTCCGCCCCGACACTGCCGAGGATCGCGCATCATGAGCCAGTCCACCATCACAGCCGAGAGCGCGCCGGCGCAGAAGCCTGCGATGGGCACATTCGAGCGCTTCCTGACTGTCTGGGTGGCCCTCTGCATCATCGCGGGGATTGCGCTCGGGCAGATGGTGCCGGGCGTGTTCCACGTGATTGGCGATGCCACGGTCGCCCAGGTCAATATTCCCGTTGCGGTGCTTGTGTGGCTGATGATCGTGCCGATGCTCCTTAAGATCGATCCCGCGGCGCTGCGCGAGGTTGGCCAGCACTGGCGCGGCATCGCCGCCACGGTCGGCGTCAACTGGCTGATCAAGCCGTTCTCCATGGCGTTGCTGGCCTGGGTCTTCGTTGCGAACCTGTTCCGGCCCTGGCTGCCGGCGGAGCAGATCAGCAGCTACACGGCGGGCCTGATCCTGCTGGCCGCCGCGCCCTGCACGGCGATGGTGTTCGTCTGGTCGAACCTGGTGGACGGCGAGCCGCATTTCACGCTGAGCCAGGTTGCCCTGAACGACACGATCATGGTCGTGGCCTTCGCGCCGATCGTGGGGCTTCTGCTCGGCCTGTCCTCGATCACCGTGCCCTGGGACACGCTGATCCTGTCCGTGATCCTGTATATCGTCGTGCCGGTGACGGCCGCCCAGCTCTGGCGGCATTCCCTGGTGCGCCGGGGCGGGTTTCCGGCCCTCAACCGCATGCTTCGCGTCCTGGCGCCGCTGTCCCTGGGTGCGCTGCTGCTGACGCTCGTGCTGCTGTTCGGCCTGCAGGGGGAGCAGATCATGCGCCAGCCGGTCGTCATTGCCCTGCTTGCGGTGCCCATCATCATCCAGGTCTATTTCAACGCGGGCCTTGCCTACTGGCTCAACCGCCGCCTGGGCGTCGAATGGTGCGTGGCGGGGCCATCGGCCCTGATCGGCGCCAGCAACTTCTTTGAGCTGGCGGTGGCGACGGCCATCGCGCTGTTCGGCTTTCAGTCGGGCGCGGCGCTGGCAACGGTTGTCGGGGTGCTGGTGGAGGTTCCGGTGATGTTGTCGGTCGTCCATATCGTCCGGCGTTCGCGGCCCTGGTATGAGGGACCTGCACGCTCCTGATGGTCAGGCGGCCTGCGGACGCGAAGGGGCGGAAACGGGCGCTGCCGGGCTGCAGCATGATGGAGGCCGCATCAGGGAGACGGCCGGCAATTCCTGCCGGTCGTGCCGCATCAGGCGGCACAAACTGCCGTATCCTCGGCGAAAGGGCGACGAATACAGAGCAAGTAACTGGCACGGGTCATGCACAACTCTATTCGCAAAGCTGCAACTTTGCAAAGTGTAACACAGGAGTTCATGTAGTGATCAGTGCGATATTGGGTGAGGGCGACCTTTGGGCGCAATTGTCGGCGCACAGGTCTGCCCGATCCAGCACGGGCGGTAGTTATCCGCCGCCCGCCTCTGTGACATCCAACGGCGCCGGCAACAACGAGAGCAGCACGTCGGGCACAGCGGCCGGCGGCACGTCATCCACGCTATCGAGCGGCACGTTCTTCAGCCTGATGCAGTTTGTCGCGGGCGGCGAAGCCACCTCGGCCGGGCTGTCGGGAAGCAGCGGCGCAGCGTCGGCGCCGATGGGACGGCCGGATGGGCCGCCCCCGGAACGGACGGGCCAGTCCGGTGGCGCGGGGGATGTCGGTTCGCAGTTGGCCGCCGATCTGAGCACATTCCTGTCTGACCTGACCGGCGGCAGTGCATCGGCGAGCAGTACTGCCGCATCGGGGGCAACGACCGGTTCGGCGAGCACCACGGTTAGCGCTGAGACGGGCACGAGCAGCACGAGTTCCGGCACGACCGGCACGGGCGGGCTGAGCGATACGCTGCTGAAGGACCTTCAGGCCATCGCCTCCGATCTCGGCGCTGCCGGCGACGGCGGAACGAGCTCGACCGGTGCGACGGCCGATGCCACCGCCCAGGCGGGCAGCAGCACGGAAACGCCACGGGCTCATCATCATCATCACGGTGCGGCGCCCGAGAGCTTGATATCCGGTGCCGCAACGGGGTCGGGGCAGACGGCGGCCGGCACGTCGGCCTCGGCCGCCAGCACATCATCGACCAGCACATCATCGACCAGTGCATCATCGCCCACTACATCGTCACAAGGTACGGTTGATGCCGTGACGCAGGCGATCACCCAGGCGGTTGCCGCGTATTCGCGCACGGCATGGAGCCAGGACGGCACGTCCGGCATTGCACAGATCACGGCAATTGCCTGAGGCGTGACCGCGAAGGGCCGTGACAGGCAAAATGCCCACGGTTCGACCCGGGACGGGGGTGAGATCAGGGTTTGCGCGCGCGATTCGCGCCCGGTGACGGTGTCCCGTGACTGGGGCCGCAAAATGCGAGGCCCCGCCGAACGGCAGTGAAGGGCGCCTGGCGGGCTTAGGCGACGCGCAGTTGGGGGTGCGCAGTTGTTGGCGCGGCGCGGCGGGCGTGGCATCAAGCGGGCATGGCGCATCATCCGATTTCGCTTGAGACCGTCTCCGTCACCGTGCCCGAGGCGGCGCTGGAAGCGTTTGAGGCGGCGCTGTCCTCGACCTGCGAGACGGTCGGGTTCTTTCGCGACGATGCTGCGGCGAGCTGGCGGGTGGAGGGCGTGAAGCCAGTTGGCGCCCATGAGGCGGAGCTTGTGGCGGCGCTGGCGCTGGCGGCTGCGGTGACCGGCGTTGCGCCGGCGCTGGAGCGTGCGCCGACGGAGGCGGAGGGGTGGCTCGCGCGCAGCTACAGCGGGTTCCCCGAGCAGCGGATCGGGCGGCGGTTCGTGGTGCGCGGCACGCATCTGGGCAGGGCGGCGGCGGCCGGCCGCATCACGCTGACGCTGGATGCGAGCGTGGCCTTCGGCACCGGCGAGCATGGCTCGACGCGCGGCTGCCTGCTGGCGTTGGAGGCGGTCGCGCGGCATTGGCCGAGATGTACCCCGGCGCGGCATCGGCCGCGACGGATCCTCGATCTTGGCACCGGGTCGGGCATCCTGGCGATGGCGGCGGCGAAGCTGCTGCACCGGCCGGTGCTGGCGACGGATATCGAGCCGTGGTCGGTGCGCGTCGCGCGGGAGAATGCGGAGCTGAACGGGGTGGCGGGGCTGGTGCAGGTGCGCCTGGCGGATGGATGGCGTGACCCGGCGGTGCGTGGCGGCGGGCCGTATGACCTGGTGTTCGCGAATATCCTCGCGCGGCCGTTGTGCC
>DASQVN010000475.1:0-2601 GCA_035640755.1 Rhodopila sp. | reverse complement strand
CGATCCGCTGCGCGATCATGTGGGTGACGGGCAGATTGGTGAAGATCGAGGTGCCGAGGTCACCGTGCAGGATCTGCCAGAACCAGTCGCCGAAGCGCACCAGGTACGGGCGGTCGAGACCGAGGGAAGCGCGGATGTGCTCGACGTCCGCCGGGGTGGCCTGGTCGCCCGCGATGATCGCGGCGGGGTCACCGGGGGAGATGTAGAGCAGGCTGAAGACGAACAGGGCGACCAGAATGAAGACGGGGATGGTGGCGAGAATACGGCGGATGATGTAGGCGAGCATCAGAGGGTGGTCTCGCTGGTTGCTGGGTGGTTCGTCATGCCTTCGTGACGTCCCAGAAGACGGGGAACGGGGCCTTGGCGACGCCCAAGAGGCTGGTACGCCACGCCTGGTAGCCCTTGAAGAAGCCGGTGGGGAGATAGACGACGAAGTCCATCGCGGCCTTGTTGAGTTCGACGATGGCCTGCTTCTCGGCCGCTTCGTCGGGGGCGGCGTACCAGGCCGCGATCTTCTGCTGCACGAGATCGGATTTGGGCCAGCCGAACCAGGCGGTATCGCCGGTGCAATCGAGCGCGATGTAGGGCGCGGGGTTCACGCAGTCGGCGCCGGCGTGCCAGGTGTGGAAGATGTGCCAGCCGCCCTGCGCGGGCGGGTCCTTCTTGGCGCGTCTTTGGCCAACCGTGCCCCAGTCGAGCGCCTGATACTGGACGTTCATGCCGATCCGTTTCAGGAGGTCGGCGGTCACGTCGCCCTGGGCCTTGGTAATGGCGACATCGGTCGCAACCATCAGGACGACGGGCTCGCCCTTGTAGCCGGATTCGGCGAGCAGCTTCCGGGCCAGATCATAGTCGCGCCTGCCCTTCAGCGGCTCCCCGCCCGCCTCGGTGTAGAGCGGGGTGTCAGGGGTGAAGTAGCTGGGAAGGGTTTTCCAGAGCGTCTGGTCGTCGCCCACCAGGGCGGTCATGTAGTCTTCCTGGCTCAGCGCCACCTGCACCGCCTTGCGGGCGCGGACATCATTGAACGGCGGATACAGGTGGTTCATCCGGAACGAGCCGATATTGCCGAGGGGGTCGGCGATATCGACGGCGATGCCGGACGACTTCCTCAACATCGGGGCGAGGTCGGGCAGCGGGGTTTCCCACCAGTCCACCTCGCCGTTCTGCAGGGCGGCGGCAGCGGTGGCGCCATCGGGGACGATCTGCCACTCGATGCGGTCGAAGTTGACGCGCTTGCCGCCGGCGAGCCAGCGCGCCTTTTCGGTGCGGGGCGTGTAGCCGGCGAATTTCTCGAACACGGCGCGGGCCCCGGGAACCCATTCGTCGCGCTTGAAGCGCATCGGGCCGGAGCCGACGTATTCGGTGATCTGCTTGAACGGATCGGTGGCGGCGATGCGCTCCGGCATGATGAAGAGCGCGGGCGTGCTGCTCTTGCCCAGGGCGAACAGCATCTTCGGATAGGGCTTGTTGAGGCGGAAGCGGAAGGTGCGGTCGTCCACCGCCTCCAGCGCGTCAAGCTGGCGCTTGATGACCAGGCCCATTGTGGCGTCGCGGGCCATCCAGCGATGAATGCTTGCCACCGCATCCTTCGCCAGGACGGGCTCGCCGTCATGCCATGTCAGGCCAGGGCGGAGCTTGAACGTCCATGTCCTGAAATCGCTGCTCGCCTCATGGCTTTCGACCATCTGCGGCTGGGGCTCGAGCTTGTCATCGACGCCGTAGAGCATGTCCCAGATCAGCAGGGAGCCGTTGCGGACAACGTATTGCGTGGTCCAGATCGGGTCGAGGTTGGCGAGATTGGCCTGCGGGATGAACCGCAGGGTCTTGCTGCTGGCAGCGAGGGACAGGCGCGGGGCTGCCAAGGGGGCTGCGATGGCGCCAGCGGCCGTAACGGCGGCGGTCTTGAGGAATCCGCGTCGGTCCATGTCCATGTGCCTCATGCAAACGAGTGACCCCCAGCGGCAGCTCGGTGCGACGCTGTTCCGGAGGCCGCCGCGGGGGCGACGGCATTGGCTGTCAGGGCAAGCAATGTGCATGCCATGGAGCATGCTAGGACAAGCTGCATGGCATGCAATATGCGCAAAGGCGTGATGTTTGTCCGAGCGCGTGACTCAACTTCTCCGACGTTCCGCCTTCTCTGACCTGCCGCCTCAAACGATCACGCCGCGATGTCCGCGCGCGTGATTCATGTTCTCTGACCTTCCGCCTAGAACGATCACGCGCTACTCGACCGTCTGGATCACATCGAACAGCTCCAGCTCGGGGTGGCCGGCGTAGAGCGGACGGTTCTCACCGGCGCTGCGGTGCGCGGCGCGGAACGCCTCTGATTTCGTCCAGGCCTCGAACGCACCCCGGCTCTTCCAGATGGTATGGGAGGAATAGAGGACGTGATCGTCCTTGGCCGGGCCACGCAGCAGATGGAAGGAGACGAAGCCGGGGACGTCGCGGAGATGGGTGTCGCGGGAGGTCCAGACTTCCTCGAAGGCGGCCTCGGCGCCGGGAAGGACCTTGAAACGGTTCATGGCAATGAACATGAAGACCCCTTTGTATCTTGTGCCGGCCCCGGTGGTTCCGGCGCCAATCGGGGCATCATAACCCAGC
>DASQVN010000474.1:0-2354 GCA_035640755.1 Rhodopila sp. | reverse complement strand
ACTCCGACCACGTCAACGGCTTGCCCGACCTTTGGATGACCAGCTACTTGCACGGGCCGACCATGTCTCGAACGGCGCCGTTGCAGCTTCACGGCCCGACGGGGGTTGCCAGGTTGGCGGACACCATGCACGCCGCCTTCGCCGACGACATCCGCATCCGCATGGCCGACGAGCACGTGGCGGAACAGGCGAGCGCCATCCAGGCGCATGAGTTTCCCGAGGAGGGCGGCATCGTTTTCGAGGCGGCGGGCGTGACCGTGACCGCCTTCGCCGTGAACCATGGCCCCTTGATCAAGCCCGCGGTGGGCTACCGCGTCGACCACGCTGGGCGCTCGGTGCTGATCTCGGGCGACACCAGACCGGAAGAGAATGTCATCCGGTATGGTACCGGCGTTGACCTCCTGATCCACGAGGTCTGCGCGGCGCCGGACGAGCTCGCAAGCGTCCCGACCGCGAAGGCGATCATGGACCACCACACCACCCCGGAGCAGGCCGGCCACATCTTCGCGGCGGCCAAGCCTAGGCTCGCGGCCTACACCCACATCGTGCTGCTGAACCGGCCGCCCATCCCGGTCATTCCGCTCTCGCAAGTCGAGACGGAGACGCGCCGCGCCTACGACGGCCCGCTTGTGATCGGAGAGGACCTGACCCGCTTCGCGGTCAGTGACGGGGACGTGCGAGTACAGCGCTGGGACAGCGCGCGGCAGGGCTACCCCGGTTAGGCGTGCCACGGTCACTGCGGCACCCCGCGCGACGTCGGAAGCGCCGCGGCCGCTGGTCGAAGGCAATAGCGCCATGTCGGCCCGCTGTTCCCGCCCCGTTCACCGATCGCGTTGTCGATCTGACAACCGACGCTTCTGTAACGGGCCCCTGGTCAACCCTCGTTCACGTGATCCTGCCGCCGGTGTCTTGCTTCTGTCCGTGGTCGGCGCGAGGCCGCCACATGATGGGGTCTGAGAGGATCGGCCGGTCAATCTATGCCGCGCGGTCATTGTGTGCCGCTTCGTCGGTTGCGACCTGACCTAATCCATCGTCCCAGCGACGGGACCTCGCTTTCGGGCAGATGGTGTCTGTTCGCGTGCCCGAACCTGTTTCGCGCCTCCTATGCCGCTGCGCGTTCCGCCGCAGCCTTATCGGCCACGAATGGTGTTCCGTCGGTGGGCATCCTGTGCAGGATGACTGCAAGCTTGCGGGCCAGGGCGACTTTGGCCTTCCTCGCCCCGGCTCGTAGAGCCAGCCGTGCCGCCCAGCTCTTAAGCATCGAGCCTCTCACTGGCCGGGTTAGGATGACGGCGGCCGCCTCGTAGAGTGCCGCCCTGACCCCAGCGTCGCCGATTTTTGAGATCCGGCCCGTGACGTCCGTCTCGCCTGACTGATACCGCTTCGGGGTGAGGCCGAAATGCGGGCCAACCGATCTGGAAGACTTGAACCGCCCTGGGTCGTCGATTGCGGCCACGTAAGTGAGCGCGACGATCACTCCGACACCCGGTGCCGACATCAACAACCGCGTTCGCGTGTCGTCGCGAGCCAAAGCCACAAGCCGCCGTTCAACACCTTTCAACTCTGCAATCAGCGCCGTCCGAGCTGCGAGCAGGGCCTGGGCTATGATTTCAAGTGTTGGGTGGGCCTCGACCAGTTCGCGGACTCGCGCCTCCAAGGTCCGAGGAGTGGTCGGGCCGATCTTCAAGCCAAAGCCCCGAAGAATGCCACGCAGCCCCATCTCCAGATCGATGCGCTTGTTCAACACGAGCCTGCGCGCCGTCAGCAGCGCCCGCATCTCCTGCGCCGGCACCGACTTGCAGTGAACCGGACGGAACCAGCCCATTCGCATCAGCTGCGCTATGCCGCGAGCGTCTTTCCGGTCGGTCTTGACCGGCATGATCTTGAAGCCAGTGCGCACGTGCCGCGTCTCGAGCAACTCCACCGCAAGCCCTGCCTCCCGCATGCCCGCGTAAAGCCATTGGCACAGCGGTCCGGCTTCCAACCCGATCCGCTCCAATCCGACATCCAATCCGCGAAACCATGCAACAAGGGCATCCGGTTCGCTCGGAACCTTCGCTTCGCGCATAACCTTGCCGGTTCCGTCGATCACGCAGACGCTGGAACTGTCCAGGGAAACGTCAATGCCTCCAAAGTACGCCACGATCATCCTCCGCTGCTGGGGAGCAACCATGCTCCCTTCCGCGACACCCACTCTGGAGGACGACCAATTTCGACGGCTACGCCGCCGTCCGCCCGTTACACCATCTATAACGAAGGGCCGTCAGCCCGGCCGCAATCGCCTTGCTCCACCCGAACAGCACTGCAAGCCAGGCCACGCCGGGCGCGAAGAGAACGACACGCCCGATCGCCAT
>DASQVN010000473.1:0-4118 GCA_035640755.1 Rhodopila sp. | reverse complement strand
GGCGACCCGGCCTCCGGCAGCTCGTTCCATGTCCAGACTGGGCATCGGGACCGCCTAGCAGGATCAGGCCGAGTCGGCAAAGCCAAGACAGCATGGCAGTGGGAAAGTCGCTGCTGTACTCTGCCATCAACCGCGATATGGTCGCATACCGAAACGATGGGAGAGGTGTCGAGTTGCCAAATCTTCAGGGTGGTGCGGGAGGCGGTATTGAACTGGGACGGGACGGACGCCAATCGGCGGCAGCGGCCGACCTGGCGGGCCGCAACAGCAATTGCTTCGCATTCCCCGCCGGCGCTGATAGAAGCGCGGCGCATGAGTGCTATCGCCTCCATGACTGGATTCGCCCGCAGTGAGGGCAATGTCGACGGCATTACCTGGGCGTGGGAGCTGCGCAGCGTCAATGGCCGCACCCTCGATCTGCGGTTCCGGCTACCGAGCGGCTGGGACAGCCAGGAGCCAGCCTACCGTGATTTGGCCGGTAAGACGCTGAAGCGGGGCAGCGTAACCGCCAACCTGACGATTCGCCGTGACTCGCAGACCCGCCTGGAGCTTGATCCCGTGGTGTTGGAGCAGTTGCTGGTTATCGCCACTGACCTGCACCGCCGCATTCCCGGCAGCCCGCCACCATCGGTTGACGCGATGCTGTCGCTGCCCGGCGTGCTGCGCCAGGCACAGACCGACCAGCAGGAGGAGCGCGCGATTGCTGGTGCCGCGGTGCTGGCCGGGCTGGAAGCCGCCCTGCGAGAGCTTGCCGCTGCGCGTGGCGCCGAGGGCGTGCGTCTCGCCGCAGTCCTGGTAGGGCTGCTGGATGAAGTCGCCACGTTGCGGGAGGAGGCAGAGCGCCAAGCCAGGGACCAGCCGCATATCCAACGTGCCCGCATGCTGGAAAACCTGCAGGCTATGCTGCGAGAAACGCCGAACCTGCCTGAGGAGAGGGTCGCGCAGGAGGTCGCGCTGCTCGCGAGCCGCTCCGACGTGCGGGAGGAGCTTGACCGGCTGTCGAGCCACCTCAAGGCAGCGCATGCCTTGCTGCGGGAAGGGGTGGCGGTCGGCCGCAAGCTCGATTTCCTGATGCAGGAATTCAATCGCGAGGCCAACACGCTGTGCAGCAAGTCAGCTTCCACCGAACTGACGGCAACCGGCCTCAGGCTAAAGGCGGTGATCGAACAGTTGCGGGAGCAGGTTCAGAACATCGAATGACCGAGATCGCACGCCGCGGCGTTTGCCTGATCCTGTCCGCGCCGTCAGGGGCGGGGAAAACAGCGATCGCTGAAGCCCTGCTGGCATCCGAGCCGAGGCTGCGGCCGTCGATCAGCGTCACCACTCGTCCCCGTCGCCCGTATGAGACTGATGGTGTGCACTATCATTTCCTGACCGAGGCGCAGTTCCAGCGGGCGGTGGAGAGCGATGCGCTGCTGGAATGGGCCCGCGTGCTGAAGGGCACCCATGCCTACGGAACGCCACGCGCGCCGGTGGAGGCAGCGCTCACTGCCGGGAGCGATGTGGTGTTCGACATCGACTGGCAGGGGCATCGGCAGCTGCGGGAGAAGCTGGCCGCGGATGTGGTCAGCGTGTTCGTGCTGCCGCCGAATCTCGCCGCCCTGCGGTCGCGCCTTGTCGGACGGGCGGGCGACGGCGGCGATGAGATTGAGCGCCGCATGGCCGTCGCGAAGGACGAAATCCGGCATTGGGCCGAGTTCGATCATGTCGTGGTGAACGACGACCTTACGGCTGCGACCGCCGCGGTCCGCTCCATCCTGCACGCGGCGCGCCTGTCCACGAAACGGCAGACCGGAATGACGGAGTTTGTCAGCGGGCTCGTCGCCTCGAACCCATGATCCACGTTGGCTGCCTATGCTTTGAACGATCACGCGTTCAGTCGAGCACCTTCAGCATCTGCACGATGCCGCCCAGGCAGGTGTCGTCCCAGTCCTCCTCGGCGTAGCCGGCGCTGGAGTAGAAGCCAGCGGCTTCGGGCGTCGCATAGACGACGGCCTTCCGGCAACCGAGGTCCTTCACATAGCTTTCTGCCTGTTCCAGCAGGGCACGTCCATGGCCGCAGGCCTGCCAGGGCGGGTCGATCGCCACCAATCGCAGTGCCGCGGCCTGATTGGCCAGGTTATCGATCTGAATCGCACCGACCGGCCTGTCCTCGTGCCATAGGAGCAGGGGATGGCAGTTCGGGTCGCTGATTTCCTCCGGCCGGCGCAACTGGAACGCGTCGCCGCGGATCTTGTGGAACGCGTGCCAGTCCTCCTGGCGTTCGGGACGAGCCAGACGATATCCGCTGCCGCTTCGTCGTTCGTCGGATGGCATGGCGGGCCCCCGATGCTCCTCCTGTCCGTCCGGGGGACGGACCTTGCCCAGAGGTTAAGACGGAGCGCGGCGAAAGGCGAGCGGCTAGCTGTCTCCTTTGCCTGGAATTCAACCGCTGGTTCTGAGACTGTATCGCTGATGCGCAGCGAATCGCGCGGTTTACGCCATCCGACTGGTTCGGCCGCGTTCAACACGGAGGGGGATGCATGGCGGTTGTGATTACCGTTGCGCAGCAGAAGGGTGGCACGGGCAAGACGACGCTCGCTGCCAACCTGGGCGCGGCGCTCGCTGCGGATCGGCGCGTGGCGTTACTGGACATCGACCCGCAGCACAGCCTAACGCATTGGCACACGTTGCGCCCTTCTTCGGCGGCGAAGCTGACCTTCTCGGACGTGGCCGGCTGGCGGCTGAGCCGGGAGCTCGATCGGCTGAAAGCCGGGCATGACGTTGTCATCATCGACAGCCCGCCGCAGATCGATACCGACGCGCGCCTGGCGATCCGCGGCGCCAATGTGGTGCTGATTCCCGTGCAGCCGAGTGCGCCCGATGTCTGGGCGGCTGAGGGCACGCTCAAGCTTGCAGCGGCGGAGCGGCGCAAGGCGGCCATGGTGCTGAACCGCGTGCCGCCGGCCGGCAAGCTGCGCAGCACGATCGCAACCGAGCTGAATGAGGCCGGCAAGCCGTTGATGGCGGCAACGATCGGCAACCGTACCGGCTTCGCCAGTGCCTTCGCCGAAGGCCTGGGCGTGACCGAGGCTGCCCCTCGATCAACCGCAGCAAATGAGCTACGCGCCTTGCTGAGCGAGCTGCTGGAGATGATCGAATGACAGGTTTGGCCTGGTTGAGGGCGCTGCATCTGGTCTGCGCCGTGCTGTGGGTTGGCGGCATGTTCTTCGCCTATGTCGTGCTGCGGCCGAGCCTATCGGCAATCGAGGCGCCGCAGCGGATGCTGCTGCATACGCAGGTTTTCCGAAAATTCTTTCTGGTGATCTGGCATGCAATGCCGCTGATCCTGATCAGCGGGTTCGCCATGTTGTTCCTATATCTGAACGGTTTGCAGGGTGCGCCCTGGCAGATTCACGCCATGCTAGGCTTGGGTCTCGTGATGTCAGCGATCTTCCTGGCGATTGTCTTTGGCCCCTATCGGCAGTTCCGGCGCACCACAGACCGCAACCGGATGGCCAGCAGCCTTGATTCGATCCGCAAGCTGATTGGGGTGAATCTGATCCTCGGGTTGATCACCATCATCATCGGGGGATTGTACCCGTCCTGAATAGGCGCCGGACAAGGACGCGATCGTCAGTTCCTGCCCCACGGTGGTCCAGATTATCACGGCACAGCAGGCGGCAGCTTCACAGCGTCGACCAACAGCGACAGGGCCGCATCGAGATTGAATCATGACACCGCTGCGGGGGTTGCCTTTCGGCCCGCGTGTTTGCCTGCCAACGGCAAGTAAAGCAGACTGGGATGCAGGATAGGTGGGGAAACACAAAATGGATATACGCCTGGACGGCCGAACTGCAATCATCACCGGCGCGAGCAAGGGGCTCGGCCTTGCCATGGCGACCGAGTTTGCCGCGTCGGGCGCCAATGTTGCGATACTGGCTCGCAACCCAGACACGCTGGCAGAGGCGAAGGCTACCGCATCCGCCCATGCGAGCGGGAAGGTGGAAACCTTCTCGTGCGACGTGTCGAAGGCGGCCGATATCCAGCGCACCTTTGATGCGGTGACCCGGACGTTCGGCCAGGTCGACATCTTGATCAACAACGCCGGCCAATCGCGGGCTATGCCCTCGGAGCAG
>DASQVN010000472.1:0-3906 GCA_035640755.1 Rhodopila sp. | reverse complement strand
CGGTCCACCCGACGTGACAGCGAAGCGTATTGCGCCTCCTGAATGCCCAGCCTTTCCTTGATCTCGATTTGGCCGGTTTTCAGGTCGGCGATATCGCCGCGGATCGCGCGCAGGAGTTCCAGGATAAGATTGTCGCTCATGTCATCCTCGGTCTGGTCAACGACGCACACCCCTGTTCAGGTCGCGTTCCAAATTGCGGCTGTATTTTGACATGGCGAAGCAGAACGCGATGTAGATGACGGCGAGGCCGACATAGACCTCGGTCGAGAAGCTCTGCCAGGGCGGGTCGCTGAGGGCGACCTTGCCCATGGTCAGCAGGTCGAACAGGCCGATGATCAGAACGAGGCTGGTATCCTTGAAGAAGCCGATGAAGGTGTTGACCAAGGGCGGGATCACCAGCTTCAGCGCCTGGGGCAGGATGATCAGGCGGGTCTTCTGCCAGTAGGTCAGGCCGAGCGCGTCGGCGGCCTCGGTCTGGCCTTTGGGGAGCGCCTGGAGGCCGCCGCGGATGACCTCGGCGAGGTAGGCGCCGGCAAACAGGATGATGGCGATCTGGGCGCGCAGCAGCTTGTCGATGTTGACGCCGGCGGGCATGAACAGCGGGAACATGACGCTGGCCATGAACAGCACGGAGATCAGGGGCACGCCACGGATCAGCTCGACATAGAGGACGCAGAGCAGCTTCACCGCGGGCATCCTCGAGCGGCGGCCGAGGGCGACGAAGATGGCGAGCGGGAAGGAGAAGGCGGCACCGAAGGTGGCGAGGATCAGGGTAATGGGCAGGCCACCCCAGTAGTCTTCCGTCACCAGGGGCAGACCGAGGATGCCGCCCCACATCAGGATGCCGACGACGGCGAGGGTGCCGATCCAGATCAACGCCAGCTCCTTGCGCCAGAAGCGGCGCATGGCGGAGACGATGTAGAGGCCGATGAACAGGGCGACGACGATGGCGGGGCGCCATTGCTCGTCGTAGGGGTAGCGGCCGAACAGGATCAGGCGGTACTTGTCGGTCAGCACTGCCCAGCAGGCACCGATGCCCTTGGCATTCTGGCAGACTGCGGTATCGGCGATGCCGTTGTTGTAGGGCACGGTCCAGATTGCGTTGACGATGCCCCATTCGACCAGGCTGAAGACGACGCGGATGATGATGTAGCCCAGCAGCAGGGTGATCGCGGTGGACCACCAGGAGCCGAACAGGTTGGCGCGGAGCCAGGCCCACGGGCCGACGGTACCGGCGGGCGGCTGCTCCCGCGCCGGGGTGGCGATGCGGCCGGCGGTGGCGGCGTGGCTCATGATTATCGCTCCACCAGCGCGATGTGCGCGTTGTACCAGTTCATGAACAGGCTGATCGAGAGGCTGATGGTGAGATAGACGGCCATGATGACGGCGATGCCCTCGATCGCCTGGCCGGTCTGGTTCAGGGTCGTGTTGGCGATCGAGACGATGTCCTGGTAGCCGATCGCGACGGCGAGGGAGCTGTTCTTGGTCAGGTTCAGGTACTGGCTGGTCATCGGCGGGATGATCACGCGGAGCGCCTGGGGCAGCACGATTTCACGCAGCACGATGCCGGGGCGGAGGCCGAGGGCGCCGGCGGCCTCCCACTGGCCGATCGGCACGGCCTGGATGCCGGAGCGGACGATCTCGGCGATGTAGGAGGCGGTGTAGGTGACGAGGCCGATCAGCAGGGCGAAGTATTCGGGGCTGAGCGTGGTGCCGCCCTGGAAGTTGAAGCCCTTGAGGACCGGGAGCTCGACATCGACAGGGGCGCCCATGGCGGCCCAGACGGCGGCAGGCAGGCCGATGATCAGGAGGAGCGCGATCGGCAGGACCATCGGGCGGCGGCCCGTCGCATCCTGCCGCCGGCGCGCCCACCGGTTGAGGGCGACGGTGGCGGCGACGCCGACGATCAGGGCGAGGACGGCGGCGGTGTGGGCGGGCTGCCAATCCAGGCTGGGCAGCTTCATGCCACGGTTGGTGAGATAGAAGACGCCGCCGACATGCAGCGCCTGGCGCGGCGGGGGCAGGCCCTGGAGGATGGTGTACCAGAACAGCAACTGCAGCAGCAGGGGCAGGTCACGCAGGGTTTCCACGTAAAAGGCGGTGAGCTTTGCCAGCAGCCAGTTCTTCGACAGGCGGCCGATGCCGATCAATGTGCCCAGGATGGTGGCGAGGATGATCCCGACCACCGACACCTTCAGCGTGTTCAGCACGCCGATGATGAGGGCTCGGCCGTAGGTGTTGACCGCGGGATTGTAGGGGATCAGGCTCTCGCCGATCGGGATGCCGGCGACCCGTGCGAGGAAGGCGAAGCCGGTGGCGATATGCCGTTCCGCCAGGTTGCGGTTGGTGTTACCGATCAGGTACCAGGCGATCGCGGCAACGACGCCGAGGATGACGATCTGCCAGACGATCGAGCGGAACACCGGGTCCGACCAGGACAGCCGTATGCGTCGCTTCGGCGCGGCCCGGGCGTGGACCAGGCGTGGGTCAGCAGTGGCTTGAGACATCAGGCGGAAAATCTCCTCGTGCGCCCCCCTGGCGCGGTTTATCGACGTTGGTTAAGCAAGATCAGGGCAATACGCCATGCACCCTTCGCAATCCTGCATGGATGGGAGTGTGGCGAGGTCGCAGATCCAATACAACTGCCGATCCGTTGATGACGGATGGCGTGAAGAGTGCCAGAAGCACGCGCGTAAGCCGGAGGAGATGCCATGAACGCGCCGACCGCCACGATGACGCCGTTGATGCCGCCCCAGACGCGCCGTGTGCACATCCTGAAGCAACTTGAGCGCAAGCTTCTGTGGCTGTCGGCGTGGATGGTGCACAACGCCAACCACATCCGCCCGAACCGCGACGGGCTGAAGGTGGGCGGGCACCAGGCGTCGTGTGCGTCCTGCATCTCGATCCTGGCGGCGCTGTATTTCGAGGTGTCGCGGCCGCAGGACCGGATTGCGGTGAAGCCGCACGCGGGGCCGGTATTCCATGCGATCAACTACCTGTTCGGACGGCAGACGCGGGAGAAGCTGGCGGGGCTGCGGCAGTTTGGCGGCATCCAGCCCTACCCGTCCCGGGTGAAGGATGGGGCAGAGGTGGACTTCTCCACCGGCTCGGTCGGGCTCGGGGTGGCGATGACCAGCTTCTCGGCGCTGATGGCGGATTATACGCGGCTGCACGGGCTGGGGCGGGTCGACCTGCCGGCGGGGCGGCATATCGCTGTCGCGGGGGATGCCGAGCTGGATGAGGGGAATATTTACGAGGCGCTGCTGGAGGGATGGAAGCACGACGTCCGCAATGTCTGGTGGATCGTCGATTACAACCGGCAGAGCCTGGACTCGGTGGTGCCGGACCGGCTGTTCGGGCGGATCGAAGGGCTGTTCCGCGACATGGGGTGGAACTGCGTCACCATCAAATACGGGCGGAAGCTGCAGGCGGCGTTTGCCCGGGAGGGGGGCGAGGCGCTGCGGGCGTGGATCGATGACTGCCCGAACAGCCTGTATTCGGCGCTGACGTTCCAAGGCGGCGCGGCGTGGCGGCAGGCGCTGCTGGCGGACCTCGGCCGGTCGCGGGCGCGGGCGATCATCGATGAGCTGAATGATGAGGAGCTGGGCGCCCTGATGACCAATCTGGGCGGGCACGACATCGAGACGGTGATCGAGACGCTGCGGGCCGCCGATGCCGAGGGGGACCAGCCGACCTGCTTCATCGCCTATACCATCAAGGGCATGGGCCTGCCGTTCGCCGGCCACAAGGACAACCATGCCGGCATGATGACCAAGGAGCAGATGGAGCTGTTCCGGCAGGAGATGCAGATCCGGCCCGAGCATGAATGGGACCCGTTCGAGGGGCTGGATGTGCCGGAGGAGGAGATGCGCGCCTTCCTGCGGGAGTGCCCGTTCGGGACGCCCT
>DASQVN010000471.1:0-10769 GCA_035640755.1 Rhodopila sp. | reverse complement strand
CAGGCCGGGCGGAGGTTGGCGAACATATCGACCAGGTTCCCGGCGATCGTCAGCTCCGCCACCGGTTCTGCAAGCGCGCCGTCGCGGATCATGAACCCTGCCGCCCCGCGGCTGTAGTCACCCGTGACCCCGTTTACCCCCATCCCGATGAGCTCGGTCACATAGATCCCCTCGATGATGTCCGACATCAGCTCCTGCGCCGTCACCGCGCCCTTCGCCAGATACAGGTTGGTGGTGGAAGGCGAGGGCGGTCCGCTGGTACTCCGCGCCGCGTGCCCGGTCGACGTCATCCCGAGCTGCCGAGCGGATCGGCTGTCCAGTAGCCAGGTGGTCAGCACCCCGTCGCGTACCAGGGCGAGCGTCTGCGTCGGTGTCCCTTCGCCGTCGAACACGCGCGACCGCAGCCCGCGTACCCGCCGCGGGTCGTCGTAGATATCGATCCCCGGTGCGAACAGCTGCTGGTGCAGCCTGTCCTTCAGGAAGCTCGTTCCGCGCGCGATGCTCGCCCCGTTGATCGCCCCCGCCAGGTGCCCCACCAGGCTGCCGGCCACGCGCGGATCGTACACCACCGGCATCTTCCCGGTTTTGGGCCGCACCGGGTTGAGCCGCGCCACCGCCCGCTCCCCCGCGCTCTTGCCGACGGCCGCCGGATCATCGAGGTCGGCGAAATGCACCGTGCCATGATAGTCATAGTCGCGCTGCATCTCGGTCCCGCTCCCCGCGAGCGCGGTGGCCGAGATCGAATGGTGCGTCCCCGCGCGCTGCCCGGCAAACCCGGCCGAGGTCATCAGCGCCACTTCCGTCCGCCCATAGCTGGCTTCCGCGCCTTCCGAGTTGGTGACGCCCTTCACCGCGTATGCCGCCGCCTCGGCCGCCAGCGCGCGTTTGGTCAGCAGGTCGGTATCGGGCTCCGCCGTGTCCACCAGATCGAGGTCGGCCGCGGCCGGCGGTGCCGCGGTGTCCGCCAGTCCGGCGTATTTGTCCTCCGGCACCACCCGTGCCATCGCCACCGCCCTCTCTGCCAGCGCGGCAAATCCCGCTGGATCGATCGCGGTCGAGGACACGATCGCCGAGCGCTTGCCCACGAACACCCTGAGGCCCAGGTCACGGCCCTCGGACCGCTCCAGGTGCTCGACCTTGCCCTGCCGGCACGCCACCGACACCGAGGTGCCGGAGACCAGCAGGGCGTCCGCCGCATCGGCCCCCACGGACCGCGCCTTCCGGAGCAGATCCGACAGAACGGACAGGTAATCGGTCATCGGCAACGCTCCTCCGCTGTTCATGTGCACTTCCAACACATAGGAAGCCGCAACCGCAGTGCAGCACATTTCGCTCGGCTTGACACCGTGTCCTCCGGCTTCATCATTCCGCCCTCTGAGGGGAAACCGAATGGCCAGGCTGGATAGCTGCTACAACGTGTTCGACCTGCGTGAAGCCGCCAGGAAGCGGCTGCCGCGCGGCGTCTTTGAGTTCGTGGACCGCGCCACCGAGGACGAGATCGCGCTGCGGAACAACCGCGCCGGGTTCGAGAAGATCAAGCTGCGCCATCGCGCCCTGGTCGACGTCTCCGGCCGTACCACGAAGACCACCCTGTTCGGCAAGGAAATCGCCCTGCCGATGGCCATTGCGCCCACCGGCGCCGCAGGCCTCTGCTGGCATGAGGGCGAACTGGAGCTCGCCAAGGCTGCCGCGCGGATGAAGATCCCTTTCACGCTGGCCACCGGCGCCATGACCTCGATGGAAAAGATCGCCAAGGAGGCCAATTTCCGCCTCTGGTTCCAGCTTTATGTCTGGAAGCAGCGCGAACTGTCCTACCAGTTGATCGAGCGTGCCAAGAACAACGGGTTTGAGGCACTGGTCGTCACCACGGATACGATCGTGCCGCCCAACCGGGAATACAACGCCAAGAACGGTTTCCTGCTGCCGTTCCATCCCACCTGGCGCTTCACCTGGGACATCATGCAGCACCCGACCTGGTTCACCACGGTGCTGCTGAAATACTTCACCACCATCGGTATGCCGCGGAACGAGAACTACCCCGACCCGTACCGCCGCCCGATCGGCGCCGACCCCGGCACGCGCGAGGTCATGCGCCAGGACTCGCTCAACTGGGACGACATCAAGATCTTCCGCGACAAATGGCCCGGCGTCCTGATGCTGAAGGGCATCAACCGCGTCGATGACGCGCTGAAGGCCGCGAGTGCCGGCGTCGACGGCATTATCGTTTCCAACCATGGCGGCCGCAACATGGACAGTGCGGCCGCCACCATCGACCTGCTGCCCGAGATTGCCGAGGCGGTCGGCGACCGGATCACCGTGATCCTCGATTCCGGCATCCGCCGCGGCTCCGACATCGTGAAATCGGTGGCGTTGGGCGCCAAATGCGTCCTGACGGGCCGAGCGACGCTGTATGGTACGGCGGTTGGCGGCGAAGCGGGCGCTGCCAAGGCGGTCGGCATCATCCAGACCGAGATGGACAAGACAATGGCCTATACGGGCTGCAATCGGGTAGAAGAGATCACCACCGACATCTTCTTCCGCGACCGCGATACGAACCGCCTGTTGGCCGGATAACTATCGTGAGGGCCGGGATCGACCCGGCCATCTACCCCCGCCGCTGCAACAACGCCCCAACAGCGCCACCCCGTTATCCCATGACGACCTGGATCGGCTCCAGCGCGTCCGCCACCCATGTCGGGGCGTATCCCGCCATATCCCCGTCCGTCTGCGCCGGCACCTCCGCGTTGCCCAGGAACTCCACGCGCCGCGCCCGTACATGCCGCACCCCCGGCGCTCGGCCGAGCAGGTTCAGCGGGAGCGCGGAGCCGTACATGGCTGCTGCCGCCGGGCCGGTATTCTCGAACAGCACCACCGAAAAGCCGGGCTGTGACGGCACTGCATCCACTGCCAGCCGGAACCGCCCCCCGTATAAGCGTCCTTTGCTGATGATCACGCTTGCCGCCCGCATTTCCTGGTCGTCTATCCGCAATTGTATCCATGGGAACGAGTAGCGCCCCAGCTCGCGCAGCGACTGCAGCACGTAGGCGCCTTTTCCCAGCGCCTTCTTCAGCGGAAACGAGAGATTGTGCACCACGTGCGCATCGAATCCGACGCCCAGCATCTGCACGAACAGCCGCTGCTCGTCTGCACCGTGCGCAATCCCCGGCCACAATGTGCAGGTGCGCCCGAACGCCAGGGCCGCTGCGACCGATCTCGGCGCGAAGGGCAGGGCGAGCTCATGCGCCAGCACGTTCGCGGTGCCCAGCGGAATGACGCCCAGCTGAGTGCTGCTGCCGATCAGCCCGTTGGCCACCTCGGCAATGGTGCCGTCCCCGCCGGCGGCCACCACCATGCGTTCCCCGCGCCGCGCTGCCTCCCGCGCCAGCGCTTCGGCGTGCCCGGCCCGGTGCGTTTCCGCCAGATCGAGCCGCACCCCGTTCGCCACCAGGATGTCGAGCACCCGCCACAGCAGGTGCGCGCGCCGCCGCCCGGCGACCGGGTTGAACACGATCACCATCAGCGCGCTATGGATGTGTCTATACTAGGCTGCAAGTCTAGGTCCTGCCTATCCGAATCCTGCCTGTCCGAAAGTAACCCGGGTACCATTTCGATGTGTCATCCATGTGACGGTTTCGTGACGCCGCAATTACTTTTGCGTTTGCCCCTGAAATCCCCGTACGTCATCGAAGTTTCACTTCCACGACACGGTGTCGAAAGTATCTGGTGCTGCCCGGATCGAATCCGGAGGCGAACCGCCCGACATGAATGCCATGCCCGAGATCGGCATCCCGCCCGCCTATCGTGCCATCTTTATCTCAGACGCGCATCTAGGCACCAGGGGCTGCCGCAGCGACTTCTTGGCCGACTTCCTGAAACGCTCAAGCTGCGAGTATCTGTTCCTGGTCGGCGATATGATCGACGGCTGGCGCCTCCGCAAGTCCTGGTACTGGGATGCCCACCATGACGAGGTGTTGAAGCAGATCGTCCGCCACGCCCGCGCTGGTGCCCGCGTCACCTACATCCCCGGCAACCACGACGAGATGTTCCGCTCCTGGCTGCCGATCGGGCTTGAGATCTGCGGCATCAAGCTCTGCCGCCAGAGCGAGCACACCACAGCCGACGGCAAGCGCCTGCTGGTGATGCATGGCGACGAGTTCGACAGCGTCGTCCGCTACGCCAAATTCCTCGCCCTGCTGGGCGACTGGGCGTACACGGCTGCGCTGAGCATCAACACCTGGTTCAACGCCATCCGCCGCCGGCTGGGCTACCCCTACTGGTCGCTCTCCGCCTGGCTCAAGCGCCAGGTGAAGGAGGCGGTCAAGGCCATCGACCGCTTCGAATCCGCCCTGGTCGCCGAGGCCCGCCGCCGCGGCTTCGACGGCGTCGTCTGCGGCCACATCCACCACCCCGAGATGCGTGAGGTGCAGGGCATCATGTACCTCAACGACGGCGACTGGGTGGAAAGCTGCACGGCCCTGGTCGAGCATCACGACGGCCGCCTCGAACTGATTGACTGGGCCGCGCTGAACCGCCTGTCGTTCTTCACTCCCCGCCGTTCGAGGATCGCCGAACCTGTCTGACCTGATCCCAATCGTACTCCCCGCCGGCGCTGACGAAATGCTGCCGCCCGCCCCCTCTCACCGCATCCTGATCGTGACGGATGCATGGACACCGCAGGTCAACGGCGTCGTCCGGACCCTCACCACCATTGCACGCGAGCTCACTGCCATGGGTCACGTCGTGGACGTAATCGGCCCCGACCGGTTCCGCACCATCCCGTGCCCGACCTATCCTGACATCGCGCTGTCGCTGCTGCCCCGCCGCCGGCTGATCCGGATGATCGAGGCGTTCCGCCCCGATGCGCTGCACATCGCCACGGAAGGCCCCCTCGGCCTCGCTGCCCGGAGCTGGGCGAAGCGCACGGGCTTCGCCTTCACCACCGCGTTTCACACCCGCTTCGCCGAATACATCAACGCCCGCACCCGTCTGCCGGTGCGCCCGATCTATGCCTGGATGCGCCGCTTCCACGGCGCCGGCCAGGGCACCATGGTCGCCACGCCGTCGCTGCGCGCGGAACTGGCCGCCCGCGGCTTCCGCAACATCCGCGCCTGGTCCCGCGGCGTCGATCTCGACCTGTTCCGCCCCTACGCGGGGGATGAGTTTCCCGGCCTGCCGCGCCCTATCTTCATCTATGTCGGGCGCGTTGCGGTGGAGAAGAACATCGGTGCGTTCCTCGACCTCGACCTGCCGGGCTCCAAGGTCGTTGTCGGCGGCGGGCCGCAGCTTGCCGCCCTGCGCCGCGACTATCCGAATGTCGTCTTCACCGGCCCCCGCCACGGCGAACCCCTGGCGCGCGCCTATGCCAGCGCCGACGTCTTTGTCTTCCCGAGCCTGACCGACACCTTCGGCCTGGTGATCCTGGAGGCGCTGGCCTGCGGCACGCCTGTCGCCGCCTATCCCGTGACCGGCCCCAAGGACGTGCTGCTCGACGCGGAAGGCAAGGTCGGCGCGGTCAACCGCGACCTGCGCCAGGCGGCGCTCGACGCTTTGACAGCCGACCGCACCGCCTGTCGCGCCCACGCCGAACGCTACTCCTGGCGTGCCTGCACCGAGCTGTTCCTGTCCCATCTCGTGCCGTTGATGGAACCGCCCCCAGCTGAGGCTGCCTCAGCCGATTGACCTGTCAACGAAAACAGTCCCAACTCCTCCTGGCGCGTGATTGGATGACGTGATCACGTGCGCCAAGACAAGCATCCGGAAGCGATGCACGGGGGAGGGGAGACACATGGCCACACGGGCCAGGATATTACGCCGTAGGCTTCTGCAATCCACCGCCGCTGTCGGGCTGGCCGCGACCGCCGGCCCGGTCCGCGCCGCCGAGGCGATCCGCATCGGCATGCCCGTCGGCCTGACCGGCACCGTCGGCGGCATCGGCGCCCAGATGCGGCGGGCCTGCGAATTCTGGGCGAAGCAGGTGAATGCCAAGGGTGGGCTGCTTGGGCGCCCGATCGAGCTGGTCATCGAGGATACCGCGGGCAACCCTGCCACCTGCGTGCGCAAGGCGCAGGAGATGATCGAGCGTCAGGGCGTCCGCATCCTCACGTGTATCGTCGCCTCCAACGAAGCGCTGGCGGTCGTCCCCAAACTTGCGGAGTGGGATACGATCTTCATCTCGGGCGACAATGGCGACGGGCGGCTGACGGGCGAATCCCTCGTGCCCAACTTCTTCCGCCCCAACATTTCGGGGCCCATGGGCACGCGCTGCGTCGCGCTGTGGCTGCGGGATTCGCCGATGAAGAAGTTCTTCGGCCTCGGCATGGACTACGCCTGGGGCCACAACTCCATGGACGTGTTCCAGGATGAGGCGAAGAAGGCGGGCAAGAGTTTCGTCGGCGCCGTCTTCTCCCCGATCGGGACCAAGGATTTCTCCACCTACATCACCCGCATCCGCGAATCCGGCGCGGACGGTGTCTACCTCGTCCTGGCCGGCGATGACTACAATGCCTTCCTGACCCAGGCGAAGCAGTACCGGCTTGCCAGCAAGGTCCAGATGCTGACCGAGCAGGTGGATGAGATGACGATGAACGCCGTCGGCAATGCCGCCATCGGCCTGATCGGCTCGACCCGCTATCCTGTCAGCCTGGACAACGCGGCCAACAAGGCATTCGTCGCTGCCTGGCAGGCCGAGTACAAGCGCCCGCCGCAGATGTTCGAGGGCGACCAGTACCAGTCCTGCGTCGTCCTGCGGGCCGGCATCGAGAAGGCCGGCAGCGTCGAGGCCGCGAAACTCCGCGCTGCCCTGGAGGGACTGAAGATCACCAGCATCAAGGGGCCGATCGAACTCCGCGCCTGCGACCATCAGGCCGCGCAGCAGGGCTTCATCGTCAAGGTGGTGAAGCAGGAAGGCGCCGAGCACCCGGTTCCGGAGGTGATTGCCACGTATCCTGCTGATCGGGTTACGCCGCCTTGTAATAAGATGGTTTATGACGACTAGGCTGGCGGGGCTGGGCTTGGTGGGTCGGTCGATCGGTCGGTGCTGGTTGGGGGTGGGTTTTTTCACCACGGAGGGCGCGAAGGGGGCGGAGGGGCACGGGAGGGCGATTGGGTTTGTTCGGGGGAGCGATTTTAGCGGTTGGCGCCAGCCTGACCGGTGTGATCCTGCTCGGTGGCTCTCCGTCTTCCTTCTGCCCTCCGTGGTGAAAAATACGGCACCGAAACCAAATGCCGGCGTTCGCGACGGAAGGCCAGACCCTGCATGGACCTGCTCGCCCTGTTACTGACGCAAAGCCTGAATGCCCTGTCCCAGGCGGCGCTGCTGTTCTTCCTGGGCGTCGGGCTGACGCTGATCTTCGGCATCATGCGCATCGTCAACTTCGCCCACGGCACCTTCTACATGCTGGGCGCCTTCGTCGGCTATTCCGCTGCCGCTGCTGCCGGCAGCTTCTGGGCCGGCCTTGTCATCGCCCCGCTTGTCGCCGCCCTGATCGGCGCCGCCTTCGAGCTGGGCCTGCTCCGTCGTCTCTACAGACGTGATGCCAGCGCCTTCCTGATGGTTACTTTTGGGCTGACACTTGTTTTGGAGGAAATCATCCGCCTTGTCTGGGGGGTCAACGCGCTCCAGCTCCGGATGCCCGACTCGCTTTCGGGCGTGGTGTTCCTGCTGGATGAGCCGTTCCCGGTGTACCGCCTGTTCCTCGCCGCAGCCGGCATTGTCGTTGCCATCGCCATCTGGCAGTTCCTCGAACGCACCCGCCTCGGCCTGCTGATCCGTGCGACCAGCCAGAATGCCGAGATGGTGCATGCGCTGGGCACCAACGTGAACATGGTCCGCTCCGCCGTGTTCGGCATCGGCTGCGGCCTTGCGGCCCTCGGCGGCGTGCTGGCGGCGCCGCTGCTCAGCGCCAGCCTGGGGATGGCCGCCAACGCCATCATCGATGCCTTTGTCATCGTCATCATCGGCGGCATGGGCAGCTTCCTTGGCTCCTTGCTCGCCGCCGTGTTGGTTGCCTTCGTGCAGGTCTTCGGCACGTACTATTTCCCTGACTTCGCCCTCGCTGCGATGTACCTGCTCATGCTGCTAGTGCTGGTGATCCGGCCCGGCGGCCTGCTCGGGAAGGAGGCCTGATGCGCGGTCTCCTGCTCGTGCTGGCGGCGCTCGTGATCGCACCCGCCATCCTGCCCGCCTATGCGATGACGCTGCTGACCGAGGCGCTGATCCTGGGCCTGCTGGCGATGAGTCTCGACTTGATGGTCGGGTACACGCGCCTGATCAGCTTCGGCCATGCGGCTGCGTATGGCCTTGGCGCGTATGCCTGCGGCGACATCCTGCTGCACACGGCGCTGCCGTTGCCGTTTGCGGTGCTGGCGGCGTCCATTGTCGCGGGCCTGATCGCCATTGCCGTGGCCTGGGTCTGCACCGTGGCCTCGGGCGTTTCGTTCTCGATGCTCACCCTGGCGTTTGCCCAGTTGCTTTATGCCGTCGCCTTCAAATGGACGGCCGTCACGGGCGCCTCCGACGGGCTTGCCGGCATCCCCAGGACCGCCGGCCCGTTGGGACTGACGCTGTTCCAGACGCGAACCGGCTACTACTTCCTTGTGCTTGCGTGCCTCGGCGGCGCGTTCATCTTCTGCCGTGCTCTGGTGGCCTCCCCGTTCGGCGCGGTGCTGCGCGGCATCCGGGAGAACGAGGCCAAGACCATCTCCCTCGGCTACAACACCCGCCTGTACAAGATCGCGGTTGTTGCCGTCTCCTTTGCGCTGGGCGGGCTTGCGGGCGCGCTGTATTCCCCGTTCGCCGGCTTTGCCAATACTGATCTGCTGTTCTGGCTGTTTTCCGGCCAGGTGCTGATCATGGTCATTGTCGGCGGCCAGGGCACGTTGATCGGCCCGATCATCGGCGCCGCTTTCTTCATGCTGCTGCAGCAGGTGCTCAGCCTCTATACCGAGTCGTGGGCCCTGTTCTTCGGCCTGATTTTCATCGGCTTCGTCATGCTCGCCCCCGAAGGCATCTGGGGCCTGTTGCGCCGGCGACGGGCCAGGGGGGCCTGATGGGGGGCCTGATGGCGCTGCTGGAGATCGACAGCCTGACCAAGCGCTATGGCGGCCTTACCGCCGTCAACCAGGTCACCATGCGCGTCGCCGAGGGAGAGGTCCGTGCCGTGATCGGCCCCAACGGTGCCGGCAAGACCACGCTGTTTCACCTGCTCACCGGCATCATCCGCCCAACCGAAGGCGAGATCCGCTTCGACGGCCGAGCGTTGACCGGCCTCTCCCCGCACCGCATCTGCCAGGCCGGCCTGTCGCGCACCTTCCAGTTGACCGCCTTGTTCCCCGAAATGACCGCACGGGAGAACGCGCGCCTCGCCGCCCAGTCCCGCCTCGACCGCCCCTGGCAGCCGTTGGGCGGCGGCCGCATCCTCGCGGAAGCCTGCCGCCTAGCGGATGAGGCGCTGGAACGCCTTGGCCTTGCGGCGGTCGCGCACCGCCCCGCCGGTCTGCTTTCCCACGGCGACCAGCGCCTGCTGGAGGTCGCGATGGCCCTGGCCCAGCACCCGCGCGTGTTGCTGCTGGACGAACCCACCCAGGGCCTTTCGGTCGAGGAAACCCAGACTGCCGTCGAAACCCTCGCCGGCCTGCTGGCCGATGGCAGCCTGACGGTCCTGCTGGTCGAGCATGATATGGAGGTTGTCTTCCGTCTCGCCCACCGCATCACCGTGATGCACCGCGGCAGCGTCATCGCTGATGACATTCCCGACGTGGTCAAGGCCGATCAGGCCGTGCAGGACGCTTATCTGGGGGGCTACGCCTGATGCTGCGCCTGGAGGGCCTGCACACCCATTACGGCGCCAGCCACATCCTGCACGGCGTCGATCTTGATGTTCCCGCCGGCCGCATCTGCGCGGTCCTCGGCCGCAACGGGGTCGGCAAGACCACCACCGGGCGCAGCATCATGGGCCTTGTTCCCCCCACCGGCGGCCGGATTCTGCTGGACAACCAGGACATCGCCAACTGGCCGCCGCACAGGATCGCCCGGGCCGGCGTTGCCTATGTGCCCGAGGGACGCCTGATCTTCCCCGACCTCACTGTCCTGGAAAATATCCGCGTCGCTGAGCGCACGCCTGCGAAAACCTGGCCGCTCGGCCGGCTGCTCGACCTGTTCCCCGCGCTGCGGGAGCGGATCTCCAACCGCGGCTGGCAGCTTTCCGGCGGCGAGCAGCAGATGCTTGCCATCGCCCGTGCCCTGGTCAGCGACCCCCGTGTGCTGCTGCTTGACGAACCGAGCCAGGGCCTCGCCCCGTTGGTGGTCCGCGAACTCGGCAGCGTAATCCGCACGCTGTGCCAGGCCGGCGTCACCATCCTGTTGATCGAGCAGAACATGAAGCTTGCCGAAGCCGTTGCCGATGAACTGCATGTCATGGTCAAGGGGCGCATCGTCTATGCCGCCAGTCCGGAGATCTTCCATCGGGAGGCTGACGCCGTGCGGGCGCGGTATCTGACCGTCTGACCGGCCGGAGAGTACCCCACTGTCACACTGGGTGCAGGCCCGGCATGATGAAAAGCCGTCAATGCAGCGGCCGTCTGGCATACCTCTTTGCAGGGACCCCGGAGATACTCTACTGTTCCATCCAGTGATTCGTTCCGCCGGCCGCAGCGCTTTGCGCACATCCAAACCAGCAAGGACATTGTCGAAGCCCTGTCCCCCGGTGTGATCGATGGTCCCGCAGTCCACCGCGGCAGTTGACCCGCGGTGTGACGGACCGCGGAACCGC
>DASQVN010000470.1:0-3115 GCA_035640755.1 Rhodopila sp. | reverse complement strand
TCATCCTGGGCGGGTTGAAAGGGCCGCTGATGAAGGTGGCGCAGTTCCTCTCCACCGTGCCGGACGCGCTGCCGACGGAGTATGCGGCGGAGCTCGCGCAGCTGCAGTCGAACGCGCCGCCGATGGGCTGGTCGTTCGTGCGGCGGCGGATGGCGAGCGAGCTGGGGCCGGACTGGCAGGCCAAGTTCGCCGCGTTCAGCCAGACCGCCGCCGCCGCGGCCAGCCTGGGGCAGGTGCACCGCGCCAGGTTGCCCGACGGGACGGAGGTCGCCTGCAAGCTGCAGTACCCGGATATGCCGAGCACGGTGGAGGCGGATCTGCGGCAGTTGAAGCTGGCGATGGCGGTGTATGCGCGGATGGACAACGCCATCCACCAGGATGAAATCTACAAGGAGCTGGTGGAGCGGCTGCGGGAGGAGCTGGACTACACCCGCGAGGCGGCGCAGATGCGCCTCTATGGCATCATGCTGCGGGACCATCCGGCGGTGCATGTGCCGGTGCCGATCAGCGGCTACTCGACGAAGCGGTTGCTGACCATGACCTGGCTGGACGGGCGCCCGCTGCTGGAGCGGCTGAAGGAAAATCCGGACCAGGCGGAGCGCAACCGCATCGCCCAGGCGCTGTTCGAGGCGTGGTACGTGCCATTCTACCGGTATGGCGTGATTCACGGCGACCCGCACATGGGCAACTACCAGGTGCGGCCCGATGGCTCGGTCAATCTGCTCGACTACGGCACGATCCGCGTGTTCGACGGCAAGTTCGTGCGCGGCGTGATCGACCTGTATGAGGCGGTGCGCGACAATGACGATGAGAAGGCGCACCACGCGTATGAGACCTGGGGCTTCACCCACCTGACGCGCGAGAAGATGGACGTGCTGAATATGTGGGCGCGCTTCCTCTATGAGCCCCTGGTCGACGACCGGGTGCGGCGGATCCAGGAAACCGATGATCCGATGTTCGGGCGCGCGGTTGCCGAGAAGGTGCATGCCGGTCTGAAGCGCACGGGCGGGGTGAAGCCGCCGCGGGAGTTCGTGCTGATGGACCGCTCCGCGATCGGTTTGGGCGGCGTGTTCCTGCGCCTAAAGGCGGAGCTGAACTGGAGCCGCCTGTTCCATGACCTGGTGGGGGATCTGGATGTGGAGGCGCTGACGCGGCGGCAGGCGGCGGCGCTGGCGGAGGCCGGGGTGCCGCCGGCGGGGTAGAGCCAATTCACGTCAACGCATGGTCAGGCAGTGCAACGGGCTTTCAGAGGCGTTCCGCGTTCTCAATCGGATGGTGCTCTGTTAAGCTGGTACACCTTCAATCCCGGACACTGTGCTTCCAGCCCCTTCAGGGTCACCGGCCGGAGCCGGATGTGCCAAGAGCTGCCGGAGAGGTCATCCCACACTGAGTCGGTGACGAAGACACCGCCTTCCGAACTCGCCAGTACCTCTTTCGAGGCTGCCTGAACGCGCTCGGCAGCCATCATGCCTTTGCCGTAGACGAACGACCGGAACGTGCAGATCGTACTGCGGTGAAGAGCGAGGTTGATGGCGCAGCCCAACGCGTCCTCGTGGTTCGCATTCTCCCAGTCCCGGCTTAGCTGCTCGGCCGCGGCCATTGCCTTAGCGGCCAGGGGAAACGCCACGCAGTAGCTGTCGCCGACGCTGTAATGGACCGTGCCCCCGAATTCCTGTGCCACGCCGAATGTGAGGGTATCAAGGACATTGAGCACGCGCTCAATGGCGGTTACCGGCGCAGCTTCAATGAGGCGACCAAATCCGCGTAGATCAGAAATGAGGATGTAGGCATCGGGGATAATGCGCGTACGATGCCGCTGCTCGATGCGATACACCGTGATCGGTTCAGCAAAGCCTTGCAGTAGGACGGTATCGACGAGCGCCGTCTGTATCTCGGCCGGGGTCAACGCAGAACGGGCGGCCGCCGTGAGGTAAATTTGGTCCTTTGGGGTGATCTTCTCGATGCGCACAATTTGGGGAATCGCGTCACCAACCGGCACCCCGTCCATAACAGCGATATCGCCGACTCCGATCACGACACGTATGGATACCCGATCGTCGCCTCTGTTCGGTTGCGCCAGTCTGAGCGCCTCCTGCATGGCAATCCCAGCTTTGGCGGCATCCGTGACGCTTGGAAACTCAAGCCAATATCCGTCGCCGGCCAGTTGGATGATCGAACCGCCGTGATCGACAGCATGGCGGCTGACCAGTGCACGGTGCTCATGCAGCAGGGTCTGCTGATCGCTGGCCAACAATGCGCGGAACCTGGGGGTGGACCCCGCGATATCGGTCTTCATCAGCACAGCAATTCGAAGCGGTGTCATCGGCGTTTTCCCGTGTCGACGCGCGCGTCGATGCAAATGCGCGGTGCCGGTTTCCGATAAGCGTCAATGCAGCCGCAATGTGAGCGGCGGGCTCCTCCATCCTACACCGACCGCATCGGGTGCCAATTCTCAACGCTCGGTCAACTAGGGGCGAGCGCGATCGCACCAAGCGCTCAACTCTGCGGACACATAGCTCCGAGCGGGACTGCCTGAACGGGTGCGGGAGATAGCTTTCGAATGTGATGCGGTCTTGAACGATTGCTTCCTAGGACTGGCATCCGGGCGACCTGGAGCTGGATGAGACGCGGGACTGCAAAGCCCGGGTAGGGCTTGCGCACCGTCAGCATCTGCGCGAGCGGCTGCGAGTTCGGTGAAGCTCAATTCCTCAATCAGTCGGGCCGCTCCTGTTCCCCTTGATTTCGCGGCCGGCCGCCGGCCGGAACCAGCGGCTCGCCTTTCATCAGGTCAGCGCGTGTGCCAGCAGCCCCGGCAGCGTCGTGCCGCCGACGACGCCAATCGTTGCAATGGCAACCGCCTTGCCGCCCGCGGTCGGCGCGACCAACAGGGTCGCCGCGCCGTTGCGGCTCGTCACGCCCAGGTCGCTCGACAGGATCGAACTGCTGTGGTTCCAGTCGGTCGCGGCGAGGGCGGGGTGCAGGTCCAACGTATCGTTCAGAGTCAGGATGTTGCCGGTGAAGGTCTCGCTGCCCTTGCCGGCGGGGGACAGCACGTAAGTGTTGAGGCCGCCCTCGTCGGTGATCGACTGTATGCCCGATTGGGAGCCGCCGGTGA
>DASQVN010000469.1:0-2724 GCA_035640755.1 Rhodopila sp. | reverse complement strand
GGAATCGCTGATCGAACGGCTCAGCCGCCTCGATCCGCTGACCGGCCTGTTGAACCGCGACGCATTTGAGCACCAGGTGGAGCGGGCGGTGCTGCAGCCTCATCGCCGGCTGACCGGCCTGGCCGTCCTGCATATCGGGCTGGATCGGTTCGACCTGGTGGGCGAGCAGATCGGGCTTGCCGCAACCGAGCCGCTGCTGGTTCAGCTTGCGCAGCGGCTGATCGGCATCGTGCGCCGGACCGACGCGGTCGGCCGGCTGGAGCGTGACGAGTTCGCCATCCTGCAGGTCATGCCCGGCGGTGCGATCGATCCGGCCGCCCTGGCGGAGCGCATCCTGGAAGAGATCTGCACGCGCTTCACCGTCAACGACCAATCGGTGAAGTTGACGCTGAATATCGGGGTGGCGATCCACCCGACCGATGGGAGCACCGCGCGCGAGCTGATGCGCAACGCGGCACTGGCCTCGGCCCAGGCGCGGCGGGACGGCCGGAACGGCTGGCGTTCGTTCGAGTCCGGCATGGAGCAGCGGCTGCGCGAGCGCCAGATCCTGCGGCGGGACCTCCGCGTGGCGCTGACGAAGAACCAGTTCACGTTGAACTACCAGCCGATCGTCGATGCGATGACGTTCGAGATCGCCGGCTACGAGGCGCTGCTGCGCTGGGATCATCCGGAGCGCGGGCGAATCCCGCCCGCGGACTTCATTCCGGTGGCCGAGGAGTCCGGGCTGATCGTGGCGATCGGCACCTGGGTGCTCGCGACCGCCTGCGCCGAAGCTGTCTCCTGGGAGCGGCCGGCGACGATCGCGGTCAATCTCTCGCCGGTGCAGTTCAACGATCCTGGCCTGGTCGCAACGGTGGCGGAAGTGCTGCACCGCACTGGTCTGCCGGCGGCGCGGCTCGAGCTGGAGATCACCGAGACCATCCTGATCGACGACAAGCGCAAGGCGCTGGAGGTACTGACCGAGCTGAAGCGGTTGGGGGTGCGGCTGGCAATGGACGATTTCGGCACCGGCTATTCCAGCCTGAGCTACCTGCGGAGCTTCCCGTTCGACAAGATCAAGATCGACCGCAGCTTCATCCGCGATGTCGAGCATGACGCCGAGGCAGAGTCGATCGTGCAGGCGATCATTGCCATGGGCCTGAGCCTGCACCTGAAGATCACCGCGGAAGGCGTGGAGACGAAGCAGCAGCTTGCCATGCTGCGTGCCTACGGCTGCAGCTATCTGCAGGGCTTTCTGCTCGGCAAGCCGGCCAGTGCGTCGGAGATCGAGGGCCGTGGTTCGGCCGTCCCGATGGCGGCAGCATTCCCCGCCGGCCCGATCGCCGACGCGCTAGGCATGCTGGCCGCATCGGCACGGCCGAACTGAAGGGTGGCTTTGTCAGGACAGGATGGCATGGACCTGGATCAACGCCCCAGCGATGCGCAACGGCTGAGCGATGCGCAACTGCTGCTGACCTCCGGCGCGTACCAGGAGGCCGAGGCGACGGCGCAGGCCGTGCTGGCCGAAGCGCCCGGCAACGCGCGGGCCACGCGGCTGGCGGGTCTCGCGGTCGCCGCAATGGGGGAAACGGCGCGGGCGGCGCGGATCCTGCTGGTGGCTGCGGCGGCCGATCCGGATCGCGAGCATCCATGCATGACCTTTGCGCGGATGGAGCCGCAGTTCCCGCGGCGGCTGGTCGGACGGCTGTTCCAGGCCTGCCTGCTGCTCGCGCCGGACGACGCGCGGCTCCGGCTGGCGTATGCGGAGTACCTGATCGACCTGGATGACGCCGCGGAGGCGGCTGCGGTACTGGCCGAAGCGCCGGATACCGCGCCTGCGCGCCACCTCCGTGGCCTGGCGCAGGCCGAGCTGGGGCGGTTCGCGGCGGCGCTGGAGGATTTCCGGCGCGCGACGGAACTGGACCCGCAGGCGGCGCCAAGCTGGTCCAACCTCGGCATGATGCTGAAGATCGAGGGGCGGTTCGCCGAGGCGATCACCGCGCATGACCGCGCGGTGGCGCTGGCGCCGGCCGACCCGCGCTTTCTGGTCAACCGTGCGGTGGCGCACCTGAAATCCGGCCAGTGGGACATGGCCTGGCCGGACTATGAGGCCCGGTTCGATCTGCCGGGGGCAGCCCCGGTCGACAAGGCCCGCCTGCTGCCGCCGCTGGGGTCGGGCGATGACCTGAGCGGCGTGACCATCGCCGCGTTGCATGAGGATGGGTTCGGCGACACGCTGCATTTCTGCCGCTACCTGCCGCTGCTCGCGGCCTGGGGCGCACGAGTGGTCGCCTGCGTACCCCCGGCGCTCGAGCGGGTGATGCGGATCGTGCCCGGCGTCGCCGAGGTGGTGACCGACCTGCACGCCTTGCCGGCGCATGATGCCATCTGCCCGATGTTCAGCCTGCCTGGGGTGTTCCGGACAAGCATCGAGACCATTCCGCCCTGCCCTCGCCTCGTGATCGATCCCAGGCTGCTCCGCTACTGGGGCCAGCAATTGCCGGCTGGTTCGGCGCTGAAGGTCGGGCTGGTGTGGGCGGGCCAGGCGCGGCCAGGCGCACCGGGGTTCGCCGCGCTGGACCGGCGCCGGAGCGCGGGGCTGGCGGCGTTCGCGCCGTTGTTCGCGGTGCCGGGTGTGCAGTTCGTCAGCCTGCAGAAGGGGCCGCCGGTCCGGCAGGAGCCTCCGCCCGGGCTGGCGCTGTGCGACCCGATGCCGCAGGCGCGCGACTTTGCCGATACCGCGGC
>DASQVN010000468.1:0-8761 GCA_035640755.1 Rhodopila sp. | reverse complement strand
CGAAGCAGACATCGATGTGCTCCCCCAAGGTGCGGCGCAGCAGCGGCACCATGGCGGGCAGGATCGCGGAAAGATCGATCGGCACCGGCGCCAGCGGCTGCTTGCGGGCGAAGGCAAGAAGCTGGCTGGTCAGGGTGCCGCCGCGCTGTGCCGCCCACAGGGCACGCTCGAGCGGCGTAATCAGCGGGTGCTGCGGATTGAGCTTGGCACGGGCGAGCTCCAGGTTGCCGATGACGACCGTTAGCAGGTTGTTGAAGTCATGCGCGATGCCGCCGGTCAGCTGGCCGATCGCCTGCATCTTCTGGGAGTCGCGCAGCAGCGCCTCGGCCTGGGCGCGTTTCGTGAGGTCGGAAACAGTCACGACGAAGCCGCCCTCGGGCGTCGGCGTGCGGCGGAGCTCCAGCAACTGGCCCGGCGTTGCCCAGCGTTCGTAGACCACCGGTTCACCGGCCGGCGCGGTGTTGGCGGCGATCTCCTCCTCGCTCTCCAGCAGGGCGCTGCCGCCCTGTGCCGTCTGCGCGACAAACGCTTCGTACGGGGTTTCCTCCTGCAGCAGCGCGGATGGCAGGTTCAGCAGCTCCTCAAAGCAATGGTTCCAGTGGCGCAGGCGATGGGCGGGGCCGAACACGGCGACGCCCTGGCTGAGACTCTCCAGCGCTGTATGCAGCCGGCCGGCGAGCTGCGCCTGCCGCGCCTCGGCCTCGGTCGAGCGGTTCCAGGCGAGGTTGATCATACGCCAGGCACCAAGCAGCGCGCCGATGGAGATGATTCCGCCGATAATGGCAAGCCAGCGCACCAGGGCGCTGCGTGCGTCCAGGCTTTCCAGCCGGCCGGTCAGCAGGCCCTGTTCCTCGGCCGTCATGTCCGCTAGCGCCGCACTGATGGTCTGGTTGGCCGCGCGGCCTTCCGGGGTATCGGCCATTGTGGCGGCCGCCGAGAGGCCGCGGTCGTTGCGCACCTGGATGGCCTGGGCGAGGCGTTGGATCTGGCGCTGCCATTCCGGAACGAGCGCGTGCAGCCGATCCTGCTGCGCCGGGTTGTCCGCAGTCAGGCGCTGCAGGTCGCCGGTCAGGATCGAGGCACGTCCGATCGCGGCATCATGCATCGCCAGTTCGGCCTGCGAGCCGCTGAGCAGGTAGCCGCGCTGGCCGTCCTCGGCTTCCCGCACCGCAGTGCTCAACTGCCGGATAACGGCGAGGACGTCATAGCTGTGGGTGATCCAGAGACGGGCCGATCGGGCGGCGTTCATTCGCTCCCAACTCAACCCGCCGATCAGCGCGATCAGGCCGAGCAGGACGGCAAGGGCAACGAGGCTGGCGCGGCCGACGACTTTCTGGGACATGCCAAGACAAACCTTCCGCGCGGCATTGTGTTCCGTGGGGGGCCGCTTCACATCCGTTTTGCTGCCGGACCGCTGCGCATTGAGGTAACGCGCCAACCCCGCTAAGATAGCCAGATGGCTCGCCTTAGCGTGAATTTGAACAAGGTGGCGCTGCTGCGGAACTCCCGCCGCACCGGCGTGCCGGACCTCGCACATTTTGCGCGGCTCGCGCTCCAGGCGGGGGCGCAAGGGCTGACAGTGCATCCGCGGCCGGATGAGCGGCATATCCGCGGCGCCGACGTGCCGATGCTGGCGGCGCTGATGCGCCCGGTGCGACCGAAGATCGAGCTGAACATCGAGGGCTATCCGGACGACCGGATGCTGAACATCCTGCGCAGCACGCGGCCGGAGCAGGCGACCCTGGTGCCGGATGCGCCGGATGCGTTCACCTCGGAGGAAGGCTGGCGGCTCGAGGGGGCCCAGGCGGGCCTGGCGACACAGGCGGTGGCGGCGATCAAGATATTCGGTTGCCGGGTGATCCTGTTCATCGATCCCAACCCGGGGGTGATTCCGCGCGTCCTCAAGACCAGGGCCGACGGGGTGGAGATCTACACAGGCGGGTACGCCTCTGCGTTCCGCGCCGGGCGAGGACAGCCGATCCTGGAGCGGGTTGCCGCAACTGCCGCGGCGGCACGCGATGCCGGCCTGGTGGTCAATGCAGGGCACGACCTGAATTTGCAGAATATTCCGCCCTTGATGCAGGCAGTGCCATTCCTGGCCGAGGCCTCGATCGGGCACGAGCTGACGGCGGATGCGTTGGAGAGGGGGTTCGCCGCGGCGGTGTCGGCCTATGCGGCTGCGCTTCGGGGGTAGGTCGTTGGGGTAGTGCGGTGGTTTGTTTCACCACGGAGGGCGCCGGGGGAGGCGGAGGGGCACAGAGAGGGGCGGCGCTGGCTGCGACACAGAAATTTCGACCGGCTGCCGGTTCGAGATCAATCAGCGGCGGGCGATTCTGGAGCGTATCTCTGCCTGACGCTGCATCGGCCTGGCCAAGGCGCACCAGTGCCGGCGTCACGCCAGCGGTCCTTCGGACCGACTGGCATGTGCGCGGGGTCGGTGGGGCGGCCGCGCGCGAAATCAATACGATCAGTAGCCCGGCAGCTCATTCACGCACGTGACCCGCCAGCCCTCCGAGGTACGCTCCACCCGGCTCAGTGACAGGTTCTGGATCGAAAGATGCAACGCGTTGTCGGGGCCGATACGCAGCGCGTGGGCGATGGCGCCGCGGATCGCACCGCCGTGGCTCACGACCACCACGTTGCGGCCGGCATGGGTTTCGGCCAGCCGCTCCATCGCCGAACCCACGCGGGTGATGACGTCCGCCATGCTTTCACCGCCGGGCGGCTTCTCATGGCCCGAGAACGGCCAGAAGGCGTGCTTGGGATAGATCAGCCTGGGCGGCAACTCCTCATGCGGCAGGCCCTGCCATTCACCCAGGTCCTGTTCGATCAGGTCGGGCTCGACCGTGAGCGGCTGGCGTGGGTAGCCGTGCGCGAAGATCGCCTCGGCCGTGCGGCGGGTGCGCGACAGCGGCGTGACGATCCAGTCAGCCGGCCTGGGCAGGCGCACCGCCAGGGCGCGGTACATCGGCGCCTGCTCCAGCAAGGTGGGCTCACACAACGGCACGTCCATGACGCCGTACAGAAAGGCGCGGGCGTTTTCCTCCACCAGGGCGTGGCGGATCAGCCAGAAGAAGGTCTCCATCACTCACCAATGCTTATCAGGGCGCCGGACTCCCGCGCGGCACGGAACTGGCGCGCGAACAACAGCGCGGCGCCGGCCATCCAGACGATGTTGAGGGCAACCGCCGCGGCGAGATGATCCCAGCGGACGACGCCGTCGCTGATGATTGCGCGCATCCCCTCGAACACATGTGCCGACGGCAGCGCCAGGGCGACCCACTGCAGCGCCGTCGGCAGTACGGCGACCGGATAGAACACGGCCGAGAACGGCGCGAAGCCGAACAGGGTTGCCCAGGCCAGCGGCTCCGCCCCCGCGCCATGGCGCAGGATCAACGACACCACCGCCAGCGCCACCGCCCAGCCCATGACCATCAGGTTGATGAAGAACAGGACCAGCACAGGCCCGAGGGTGAACAGGTTGAACGCATACAGCGCCCAGGCGAGCAGGATGGCCGGGGCAACGCCCGCCAGCATGCGCAGCACCGACATGCCGAACAGCGCCAGCAGCATCTCGAACGGGCGCAGCGGGCTGACGAAGACATGGCCGAGGTTGCGCGACCACATCTCCTCGAGGAACGAGACCGACATGCCCATCTGGCTGCGCAGCGTGACCTCCCACAGCAGTACGCCGCCCAGCAGCGTGGCGCCGGCCATCAGCGCCGGGTTGCCGCCCATGCGCATTGCCAGGAACCGTGAAGTGAAGCCCCAGATGCACATGTTCAGCACCGGCCAGTAGGCGAGCTCGAGCAGCCGCGGCCAGGAACGGCTGTAAAGCGCCAGGTGGCGGTACATCATCCCCCAGATGCGGCGGAACATGTGGGTCATCCCGGTCATACGTGTCATGCCGGCACCGCCTGCCTGCGGTCGCGGGCAATGTCGAGGAACACATCCTCCAGATCCTTGCGGCCGTAGCGCTGCAGCAGGTTGGCAGGGCTGCCGCGGTCCACCACCTCACCCTGCTTCAGCATGATGACGTGCGAGCAAAGCCGCTCCACCTCCTGCATGTTGTGGCTGGCGAGCAGGATGGTGCAGCCGGTCTCGGCGCGGTAGCGCTCCAGCCAGGTGCGCACCATGTCGCCGGTGTCGGGGTCGAGACTGGCGGTGGGCTCGTCCAGCAGCAGCAGCTCGGGGGTGTTGATCAGCGCCTTGGCCAGCGCGACACGGGTCTTCTGCCCGGCCGAGAGCTGTCCGGCCGGGCGGTCGAGGATGCCGCCGAGATCAAGCTCCCGCGCCAGGTGGGCGATGCGGCTCTCCAGCCTGCGGACGTTATAGAGGTGGCCGTAGCTGCGCAGGTTCTGCCGTACCGTCAGGCGGAACGGCAGGGCCACATAGGGTGACGAAAAATTCATTCTCTCCAGCGCCGCAAAACGGTCCCGCGCCATGTCGTGGCCGAGCACGGTGATGCGGCCGGAGGTGGGGATCAGCAAACCCAGCAGCATGGCGATGGTGGTGGTCTTGCCGGCGCCGTTGCCGCCCAGCAGGCCCAGGGTGTCGCCCGGTTCGACCTCGAAGCTGATGCCGTTGACGGCCAGCACCTCGCCGTACCGCTTCGTGAGATTTTCGACCTGTATTGCCTTCATGGGAGCGGGATAAGGTCGCGCGGTCTATCCGCCAAGTGATGATTGGCCAGAGCAGCCTTGTCCGCTACGATGACTGTGCATGATTGAACTATCCACCGCGCCTGCCGTACTGCCGCCCGGTCGGCGCATCTACGCCATCGGCGATGTACACGGCTGCCTGGACCGCCTGGTGACCATGCACGAAATGATCGCGCAGGACCTGGCCGAACGGCCGGCCGTGCACACCACGCTGATCCACCTGGGCGACTATATCGACCGCGGCTCGGACAGCGCCCAGGTGATCGACTGGCTGATCAACGGCCCCCCGGTCCCGGCCGACGAGTTCGTCAACCTGATGGGCAACCACGAGCAGATGATGCTGGCCGCTGTCGCCGGCGTGGACCGGGAATCGGCGAGCCACTGGCTGATCAACGGCGGCGGGGAATCGCTGCTGAGCTGGGGGATTTCGCGTTCCGTACCGCCGGCGGAATGGGCCGAGCGCATTCCCAGGCAGCATCTCCTGTTCATCCGGGACCTTACAATCAACTGCAGGATCGGCCCCTATTTCTTTGTTCATGCAGGAGTCCAGCCAGGCGTGCCCCTGGCCCAGCAGTCGCGGCACGACATGCTGTGGATCCGCGAACCGTTCCTCTCATCGCGCGCCGATCACGGCGCAGTCATCGTGCATGGGCACACGCCGAAACGGCAGCCGATCGTGCAGCCGAACCGAATCGCGATCGATACCGGCGCCGTGGTCGGCGGCGCTCTCACCTGCGTGGTGCTGGAAGACGACAAGCTTGGGTTCCTGCAGAGCTAGTGTGGTGGTTCCGAAGTCCGCCATACTGTGTATCAGCCGCCGTCGTGCGAGCAGCACGCCAGCGGCGTGACGCGGACTTCGGAACCATAAACCACACTAGAAAACAATGTCTTGCTAGTGTCCTGATCGGTTCGGAAGTTCGTAAAGCGGCTGATTTCAGCACGTCGTGCGAGGAGCACGCCCAAGGCGTGACGAACTTCCGAACCGGGACACTAGCCCGGCCACGATTGCCTTCGATCGCGGGCCGGTTCCATCACGTTTGTCTGCAATGAAAGCGGCACGGCGCATGCCATATGGATGAGGCGCCCGCCTCAGGATATCGCTCCTGCCCCGGGCGTGTACACCTCATCCCCTGTTCGCGGCCGGTTTCCGAGGCCGGGTCAAGACTTTGCTTGCCTTCGGCATTGTGCGCACGCGAAGATGCATTGCACCCGCGCGACAGGCTAGTTACGGCAGGTTGAATGAACCAGATTACGCCAGGCTCACCCCCTCTTCCGCATGAGCCTCAGCCGGACATCGCCGCAGCGGTGCGGCGCCTCGCGCACACCAACGTGCTGGTCATCGGCGACGTCATGCTGGACCTCTATACCTACGGCGAAGTGACGCGGATCAGCCGTGAAGCGCCGGTGCCGGTGCTCGCGATCGAGCGGGAGGTCGCCTTGCCCGGCGGCGCGGGCAACGTCGTGCGGAACCTGACCGCGCTGGGCGCGGCCACCGCGTTCATTTCGGTGGTGGGCGATGACCAGGCAGGCTCCGACCTAACCGGCCTGATCGGGGGACAGCTGAACGTCGAGCCATGGCTGCTCGTGCAGGGCGGGCGCACGACGACCGTCAAGACACGGCTGCTGGCGGCGGGGCAGCACCTGCTGCGTGCCGACCGCGAGCAGACGGATCCGATCCACCCAAAGCTCGGCGAGCGGCTGCTCCGCATTGCCTATGACGCGATGGCGGCAACCAGCGTCACCATCCTGTCGGACTACGGCAAGGGCGTGCTGGCCGGCGACGTGCCGCGCGCGCTGGTGGAGGCGGCACGCAAGGCCGGGCGGATGCTGATCGTCGATCCGCGCGGCACCGACTTCAGCCGCTACGCTGGGGCCGACGTGGTGATGCCGAACCGGCAGGAACTGGCAGCTGCCTCGGGCATGCCGGTGGATTCCGAGCCGGCGATCGTCGCCGCAGCGATGGAGCTGCGCGCCCGGCACGGGTTCGGCGCCGTGGTCGTGACCCGCGGCAATGACGGCATGACCCTGGTCGATGCGGCCGGGGTGTATCATTTCCCGGCCGAAGCGGCCGAAGTTTACGACACCTCGGGCGCTGGCGACACCGCGCTTGCCGCATTGGGCGCGGCGCTGGCGGCGAGGCTCGAGCTGCCGGTGGCGGTGCGGCTGGCAAACCTGGCGGCCGGCATCTCGGTCGGCAAGGTCGGCACGTCGGTGGTGCGGGAGGCCGACTTCCTGGCCGCACTGACGCCGCAGCAGAGCGCGCTGCGCAAGGTGGTCAGCCGAGAGGCGGCGGTGGAGCAGGCGGAGCGCTGGCGTCATCGCGGCTGGCGCGTCGGGTTCACCAACGGCGTCTTCGACCTGCTGCACCAGGGGCATATCCATCTGCTGGAGCAGGCGCGGGCATCATGCGACCGGCTGATCGTCGGGCTGAACAGCGACAGCAGCGTGCGGCGGCTCAGGGGCGCGCCGCACCCGGTGCAGCCCGAGGCGGCGCGGGCGGCGGTATTGGCCAGCTTCGCCTGCGTCGATGAGGTCTGCCTGTTCGAGGAGGACACGCCGGAGGCGCTGATCGAGGCAATCCGCCCGGATGTGCTGATCAAGGGCGCCAACCACGCCGCCGAGGACGTCGTCGGCGCCGAGGCGGTGCGGAGCTGGGGCGGTCGGGTCATGCAGATCGACCTGCTGCAGGACTACCTGCCGAATGCCGGGCTCGCCTCGGTCAAGGGATGAGTCGCGGCGCCTGCTGAGGCACCGTCGCGGTTGGCTTCCCATCATGGCTTAGAGCGGATCCGCCATGGCCGGACCGTGTCCTCGGGCTCGACCCGAGGATCACCCGGCCGTCCACCTTGGGTCGCAGGTGGCAACCACCTTACACCCCCTGGCCCTTCCGAGCCGGGTGCGGCATTCTCGCACGATCAAGGAGGGACCTGCCATGGCCAAGGTCATCATAAGCTGCGCCGTCACCGGGGCGATCCACACGCCCAGCATGTCGCCCTACCTGCCGATCACGCCGGAACAGATCGCGCAGTCCTCGATCGAGGCGGCGGAGGCGGGCGCGGCGATCATTCATCTGCACGCGCGCAACCCGGAGGACGGCTCGCCGACGCCCGACCCGGCGGTGTTCATGAACTTCCTCCCGCGCATCAAGCAGAACTCGGATGCGGTGATCAACATCACCACCGGCGGCGGCCTGAGCATGACGCTGGAGGAGCGGCTGGCAGCGCCGCTGGTGGCGAAGCCCGAGATGTGCAGCCTCAACATGGGCAGCATGAACTTCAACATTTCCCGCGCCGGCGACCGCATCAAGGAATGGAAGTACACCTGGGAGAAGCCGTATCTCGACAATACCGACAACTTCATCTTCCGCAATACGTTCAAGGATATCGAGGGCATCGTCGAGCGGCTGGGGAAGACGCACGGCACGCGCTTCGAGTTCGAATGCTACGACATCGGGCACCTCTACAACCTCGCCTACCTGCTCGACCGCAAGGTGGTGGAACCGCCGCTGTTCGTGCAGTCGATCTTCGGGATCCTGGGCGGGATCGGCGCCGAGCCACGGAATCTTCTGTTCGCCAAGGAAACGGCTGACCGCCTGTTCGGCTCGGCCTATGTCTGGTCGGTGCTGGCGGCCGGGCGGCACCAGATGGCGTTCACCACGATGGCCGGGATCAACGGCGGCCACGTGCGGGTCGGGCTGGAGGACAGCCTATATATCGGCAAGGGCCAGCTGGCAAAATCGAATGCCGAACAGGTCGCGAAGATCAGGCGTATCCTGGAGGATCTGAGCCTCGACATCGCCACGCCGACCGAGACGCGGGAGATCCTGAAGCTGAAGGGCGGAGACCGCGTCGGCTTCTGAGGTCCGGCGCTCCGCGGCCGGCGGGAAAATTCGTAGCGACACACATTATCTTCGCAACAGGCATTACTTTCCCGTCAGGCATTACTTTTCCGTCATGGCCGGGCATCGGTTCGCTTCGCGACCCGATCCGGCCATCCGCCCCCAGGCAGTGCCGCAACATCGCCCCCGTAACTCGCACCGCCGCCGCAGCGTAGATGCCCGGCTCGCCGGCCATGGCGGAGGGCCCGTCCGCCTACCTCGG
>DASQVN010000467.1:0-2009 GCA_035640755.1 Rhodopila sp. | reverse complement strand
GTGGTGGACCAGGTCGGACGCACACTGCTGCAAACGCCGGGCGTCGCCCACGCGATCGAGCTTGCCGGCTTCAGCATCGTCGCCGGCGCACAGCAGCCCAATGCCGGCACGGTGATCGCGATCATGAAGCCGTGGGCGCAGCGTGATGCCGGCCAGTCTATCCCCGCGGTGATCGCCAGGCTGGCGCCCGTGTTCTACGCGATCCCCGAGGCGCAGGTGGTCAGCTTCAATCCGCCGTCGATCCCGGGCCTGAGCGCCGCGGGCGGCATCAACTATGTGCTGGAGGCGCGCACCGGCCAGACTTCCCAACAGCTTGCCGCGGTGTCGCGGGCGCTGGTCTTCGCCGCAAACCAGGATCCCAACCTGACCTCGGTGTTCACCAGCTTCTCGGCCAGCGTGCCGCAGATCATGGTCACCGTGGACACCGCGCGGGCGGCCCTTCTGAAGGTGACGCCGGCCGATGTATACAACACGCTGCAGGCCAACCTGGGCAGCCAGTTCGTCAATGACTTCAATTATCAGAACTTCGTCTTTCATGTCCTGGTCCAGGCCAAGTCGCAGTTCCGCGAACAGGTTCATGCGATCAATGAGCTGTACGTGCGCAGCGCGACCGGCGCGATGGTGCCGCTGAATGCGCTGGTGAAGATCACCACCGTGCAGGGCGCGGACGCGATCAACGCCTACAACGAGTATCCGGCGGTGCTGATCAACGGCGCCGCCAGGCCCGGCAAGAGCACCGGCCAGGCGATTGCCGCGATGGAGAAGGTCTCGGCCCACCACCTGCCCGCCGGCTACGGCTTCGACTGGACCGGCATGACGTATCAGGAACTGGAGGCGGCGGGCCAGGAATCCGCGGCGTTCGTGTTCGCAGTCGTGTTCTCCTACCTGTTCATGGTGGCGCTGTATGAAAGCTGGACCCTGCCGCTCTCGGTGATGCTGCCCGTCTCCTTCGCCGTGATCGGAGGGTTGCTCGCGCTGCTGCTGCGCGGCCGGGCGCTCGACGTGTACGGGCAGATCGGGCTGGTGCTGCTGATCGGCCTCGCCGCCAAGAACGCGATCCTGATCGTGGAATTCGCCAAGGAGCGGCTGGAGAAGGCGAAGGTCAGCGTCATCCAGGCCGCGGATGAGGGCGCACGCACGCGCTTCCGCCCGGTGATGATGACGGCGCTCGCCTTCATCATCGGCGTCATCCCGCTGGTGGTCGCCACTGGTGCGGGCGCTGGTGGGCGGCAGTCGATCGGCACCACGGTGTTCGGCGGCATGGTGCTGGCATCCTTCGTCGGCATCCTGTTCATTCCGATGCTCTTCGTCGGGTTCGAGGTGCTGGCGCAGAAAGCTGCACGCCTCGGCCGCCGGCAGAAGCAGGAGCATCCGGCGGAGTAGACAGCCTCGTCGCCGTCATGGCCGGGCCTTCGCCATCATGGCCGCCCCCTGCTCCGTCACGGCCGCCCCCCGCTCCATCACAGCCGCCCCCGGTCCGTCACGGCCGCCTCCCGCTTCATCACGGCCACCCCCTCTCCGTCATGGCCGGGCTCGACCCGGCCATCTGCGCACCCCCGGCGCCACAACCGCGCGCACCACAGCCGGATTGCACATCCACCAGCATCGGCCGATCCTGCGCAGCAGCCACAGGACGGGACCCCGCACGATGCCACTGTTCGATCCGGCCGATTTCCACATCCCGGACGGCGCGACCCATGTCTGCGCAGGCGGTGAAGCCGCCGTCCTGCGCGCGCATGAGGCCGCCCTGCGACGCTACCTCGACGACAAGGGAAAGGGCATGGCCGGCCGCATCGGCCAGGAGGCGCAGGTCGAGGCCGCGCGTGCCGGCGTTGCCGCGCTCTGGAACGTGGCCCCTGGCGATGTCGGTTTCGTCAGCAACGTCGCCGAGGGCGTCGCCATGGTCGCCGAAAGCCTCGACTGGCGCGACGGTGACTCGATCTGCATTGACGCCAACGAATATCCCTCGGTGGTCGGTCCATTCGGCCTGCACCGCCGCCCGGGGCTAC
>DASQVN010000466.1:0-4153 GCA_035640755.1 Rhodopila sp. | reverse complement strand
AGGTCCACGATCACCCGCTGTCCATTCGCCCCCATCGGAAGCCCGTTGAGCTGGATGGCGCGGTTCTCCTGCGCGGCCCGGTTCAGCACACCGCGTAATTCCAGGCGCAGGTCGTGATGGACAAGGTTGAGCAGGTTCAGGCTTGCGGTGCCGCCGGCCGGGTGAATGAAGCGGCCGGCCCGAGCGGAAAAGTGCAGCACATCGAATGTCTCATCCACGACGGCATAGGCCGGCGCGTAGCGCTCAACGATGCGCTCAGCATGACGAGCCAGTCCCCGCTCGAACGGACGTGGCGGCGCCGGCAAAGGCGGACTCGCAGGGCGGTAGCGCCCGGGTGTGAAGGGCAAGTCGGGCAGCACACGGGTTCCGATCTCACGCCGGCGGAAAATGCGGGAGCCGCGGTCAATCGGCTCGAAGAGCCTGGTGTTGCGTGACACGTTTTCGGCGTTGCCCAGGAACAAGAACCCGCCGGGCTTCAGAGCAAAGTGGAACAGCGGGACGACGCGGTTCTGCAGTTCGGCATCAAGATAGATCAGGAGGTTGCGACACGAGATCAGGTCCAATTTTGAGAACGGGGCATCTTTGATCAGGCTGTGCTGCGAGAAGACGCACATCTCGCGCAGTTCCTTCACCACGCAATACGTGCTGCCCTCCTTGACGAACCAGCGCGCAAGCCGCTCTGGCGTAACATCCTGGGCAATGGTGTGTGGGTACCGCCCCACCCGGCCGGTCGCCAGGGCACGGCCATCAATGTCGGTGGCGAAGATCTGCATGTGCGGCGCGACATCACGCTTCGCTGCCTCCTCGCGCAGCAGGATCGCGAGCGAGTAGGCTTCCTCGCCGGTGGAACAGCCAAGCACCCAGACCCGCAACTGATCGCTCCGGTTCTTGGCCTCAAACAACTGCGGGATGATCCGCGTCTCGAGAACCTCAAACTCGCGGCGGTCGCGGAAGAACTGGGTGACACCGATGAGCAGATCGTTAAACAGCTGCTGCGTCTCGTCGGCACGCGCGCGCAACATGCCGAGATAAGCCTCAACCGTATTGACCTCGACCACCTGCATCCGGCGCTGCACCCGGCGCAGGAACGTGTTGCGCTTGTAGTTATGAAAGTCATGACCGGTCCGGTCGCGCAACACCGCCGCGATCTGCGTCAGCGTGTCGGCTACCCCGGCAGCCTGCGCATCGAAGGCGGCCGCGTGCTGGCGGTGCATGAGATGACGCACATAAAGCAAGGTGCGTCGCGGGATCTCCTCCAGCGGCAAGACAAAATCGACCAGGGCCGCCGGGCCGTTGGCGATGGAGAGAGCCGTTCCCTCGGTATCACCCGCTGCCGCGGCCAGCGTCAGACCGCCGGCCTCCTTGATCGCGGTGACCCCCAATGTGCCATCCGTGCCGGTCCCGGCCAGGATCAGGCCAATGGTCCACCCATCCTGATCCTGGGCCAAGGAGACAAAGAGACTGTCGATGATCCCACGCGAGCCGGGCTCCTGTGCGGCGGGGTGGATCCTGAGCCGCCCATCCTTGACGCTGAGGAGTTGATCAGGGGCGGGCAGATAAACCCGACCGGCGGCAATGGCCGCATCCTCCGTGACGGGCGTGAGCATGCGTGCGCGCTCGCCAAGCGCGGCGCGGAATCCGCTTTCGTCGAAGGCCTCCTGGTTGCACACGGCGAGAATGACGGCGAGATCGGCATCAAGCGGCAGGTCCAGCAAAACGCGCGCCAGCGAACCCGTCTCAGCCCCGGACGCGCCGATGGCCAGAATAGCAATGTTGCTCCCTGCTTCCGCCTCTTCTGTATCAGCCGGCATCAAAGGTATTCCGTTGCGCGTCGACATCTTTGGTCAGCTCAACCGCGTGGTGCGCGAATTCTGGTTCACCCAAGCATGGTGGCGTTCTAGGCATCTTCCCCCTGTCCGCCCTCATCATCCGAGGGCGTTATGGGTGCTATGGACATCAGCACCGCGCGGCGGATGGTGTCTGCATAGCGCCGGTATTCCAGTGCTCGATCATCATACATCTCAGCCACCGCCGCGCGGCCAGTCACCCGCCCGTCCTCGGCCATACGGGTCACAAGCTCGGCGCGTTCCTCAATGATGCGCAGCGCCACCCGCAGCGCCTCGTCCACAGCATTCTCCTGCTCCTTGGCGATCACGTCGGCCGTCATCGCATGTCCAACCTGGCAGCGAAACCGCAGCGGCTTGCCGCCGCGCACAGCCGACATGATGCCGCCGCAGGCAGGACAGGTCAGGGCGGCAGGATCAGCGAAGCGGCGCATGACTTCACTGTCCACGCGCTCGCCCGCGGCGATATCCACTTCCAGGCGGATCTCGGGCGGGATCGGCACAATGGGCCCGGCTGCTTGCAGGGCCAGATCCGACAGCACATCGCCGATCCGAGCACTCGGAATGGACAGATCAACCGTGGTGGCCTGCGTCGCACTGCGGGGCATCTCGTCGGCAAGGGCATCGGCGGGGTCCTGCACCACCGCTATCCCGCCGCAGCGTTTGATCGCTTCGAGCCCGGCGGCACCGTCATTGAGCAGGCCGGAGAGGATGACACCCACGACCCGCGATCCGTAGGCCGCGGCGGCGGATCGGAACAGCGGGTCGATGGCCGGCCGCGCCATGTTCTCGCGTGGGCCACGACCGAGCTTGATATGCCCCTTGGTCAGGATCAGGTGGTGGTCCGGAACGGCGAGGTAGATATTACCGGGCGCGATCGGCATGCCCTCCGTCGCCTGGTACACCGGCCATGCACTGGCGGCGGCGGCAACCGTGGCAAGGAGGCCGAGGCTGCGCGCCGGGATGTGAATGACAATAAAGACCGCGGCGGGCGTTTCGGCGGGCAGGCTGCCCAGGATCGTCTTCAGCGGCGCAATGGCTCCGGACGAGCCGCCAATCACGATGATGTCCCGGTTGTTCAGATCGCTCATCGATGTGGCCTTGTAGGTGTTATGAAGCCTGAACAGCAGGCCATGCACTTTGTTCCAGATCCCGATCTCAAGCCGCCTTTACTCGCAGGCCGTCGTCAAACAGCATGCACTCGGACGCTAACAGAAACGTTCTCCCGGGTGCGCATCATTGCACAGACTATGCCGCCATGCCGCGGCTCAAAGGAGAGCAAATATGCCGAACCTGGCCGTCGAACGACAGCACCTCGTCAAGGCCAACCGCGACATCGCTGAAGGCGAGAAGCGCATCCTGGCTCAAGCCCAGTTCATCGAACGGCTCCGTCGTAAAGGCCTCGAGACGGATCAAGCCGAAAGGCTGCTCTTCAACCTGCAGCAGACACTCGCGATCTGGCAGGCGCACCGCGAGCAGATCCGCCAGACGATCACACAGCTCGAGCAGGTCGCCGATTGACAGTCAATCAGCGACGCAGGGGCGTGAACGGGCAAGACGGGCGACGCACTGGGTTATCGCGTCGCCCGCTTGCAGCGATAACCGACGCTTCCCAGTCGGCGCGGCAGCAGCCAAACGGGGTCTCAGGTGGAAGCATGTTTGTACCACGATCGTCCGGGCGACTTTCGGTTCCACCGCAACCGGGATAAGCCGCATAATCCGCAACTACACCGAATCGGGAGCACCGCATAACCGCCCATTATGGGAAGTTCCGCACCCCGATTTACCGACACGCGTTGCCATAAATATGGTTTTGGCAACGCGTGTCGGTAAATCAGCGACCGAGAGCCCCTTGGTGGGCGACCCGGAGCGGGGGGAAGCCAATTGGCAACATCCCGCCCGCCGAGGCCGAGGCACGCTACTATGAACAACTGAACCAACTGGCTATGCTCGCCTGACCCAAACCAACCCGCCTCCGACAAACCCGGCGCGGTTCAACGCCGCTCGTGCCTGGCAGAGCCGGGTTCGTGCCGCACCGCCCGATGCGGTCGGTACACCAGCAGCCCCCGAGGTGACACCACCTCGGGGGCCGCGTGCGTTTCGGTTCGGACACGCATCGTCGCTCGATGCCGCGGCCGCGCCTTGCTAGGATCGTCTGGCGAGTATTGGCCCGATCAAACGTCGTCACGACCAGCGCTTGACATTGTCGCGGAAACCCCTTAACCGCCCAGTTCAAATCCCTACTGATAAGTAGATGCCAGGTGTCTCGGGGAGGAGCCGCGGTGGGCGATCTTCGCCCACTGCCCCAG
>DASQVN010000465.1:0-4188 GCA_035640755.1 Rhodopila sp. | reverse complement strand
AGAGAAATGATCTCCGTCGGCGCAGCTCTCACAATGACACGGCGCCGAGCGATCGGCCTTGCACTTGGCGCACTTGCCGGGGCGCCGACCGTGCGGGCGCAAGGGACTGCTACGCCGCTGAAGCTCGGGGTCTTGTCGGATATGGACGGTCCCTACGGCGACCTGGGGGGACGAGGATCGATTATCGCGGCTCAGATGGCGGTGCAGGACTTCGGCGGATCCGTCCTGGGCAGACCGATCGCGATCATTTCGGCAGACCACCTGAACAAGCCCGACGTTGCAGTAACGATAGCGCGACGTTGGTTCGACCAGGACGGGGTCACGGCCATTTTCGACTTGACCTCGTCCCCTGTCGCGTTGGCCGTTCAGGCGCTGGCTGCCGAAAAGAAACGCCTATCATTCGTTTCGACGGCATCGATCGACGCGCTGACGGGCAAACAATGCTCGCCGCTCGGCGCGAGTTGGACCTTTGACAGCTACTCGCTCGCGAAAATCGTGGCCACAGCGTTGGCGACGCCAGACCCGAGTTGGTTTTTCCTGGGCGTCGACAATGCCGGCGGGGACGCGATGCAGAATGCGCTCACTCCATTCCTGCGCGCAAACGGAGCAAAGATCATCGGCAGTGCCCGTCATCCGTACGACACGCCCGATATGTCGGCATATCTACTGCAGGCGCAGTCATCGGGTGCCGGATACATCGCGGTGGCGAGCTCGGGATCGGACCTGGTGAACGTCATCAAACAGGCACGTGAGTTTGGCCTGTCGACCAGCGGCCAGACACTCGTTGGCATGCCGGTCTTCATGTCGACCTTGAAGGCCATGGGGCTTGATGCCGCCAACGGTTTGGCCTTCGCAACGGGGTTCGCCAGCGATGCCAGCCCGGAGGCCGCGGCGTGGTCGCAGAGGCTCACATGGCCGCGGCGGATGAACGGATCCGGCAGGAAATTCCCATAAAAAATACCAGATTGCCTGGGGCACCTGCATCTTGCACACCGAGCCGCTGACGGTCGGTTCTGTGCGATAGTCGATGCGATGTGTAGTCGATGTGATGTACTGAGCGAGACAGGAGGCGTATGCGTCTCAGCACGAATTCGCGAGAGATGGGAGATCCCGCGCTGCAGGGTTGACTTCATCTGATCGCGGCACGTCTTTGACACCAAAGGCGGCTCGCACCACTGACAACAGGGAGGCGGCGTATGGCAGACGGGATCTGCGATATTTGTGGCGTTCGGCCGGCGACGGTCCAGGCCGAAGTCGTCAGTAACGGCCAACGAGAAAACCTTGAGCTCTGCGACGTTGATTTCCGGCGCCTGGCACATCAGTCGGGCCGGCACAGTTCGCCCCTCGAGTCCTTGTTTGGCGGCCAGGGCGGCAGCCTGTTCGGCGACTTCTTCGGAAACGACTTCTTCAGGCGTGGCGACGGTGATGAGCGGTCCAGGGCGGCGACGGACGCAGGCGCTGCCATTCCGATCCGCCGGCGGGCAGCGCGCGGCCGCCGGGCGGCCGGTGGCGCCGAAAGGCTTTCGGCACATGCTGAGGAGATCCTGCAGAAGGCAGCACGCGAGGCCGCGGAACATGGCCGGCGCGAAGTTGATACGGAGCATCTGCTCCTGGCGCTGTGCGACAGCGACGTGGTTCGCACCATCCTGGATCAGTTCAAGGTCTCTGCCGACGAGCTGCGTTCCCAGATCGAGAAGGAAGCGCCGCACGGCGAGGGCCGCATCGAGGACGGCGGTGAGATAGGCGTCAGTCCACGCGTCAAGGACGCACTTGCGCGCGCCTTCAGAGCCTCGGCCGAATTTGGCCATTCCTATGTGGGGCCAGAGCATCTGCTCATTGGTCTGGCGGAAGAGGGAGACGGGCTCGCGGCCGATATCCTGCGCCGCTATGGCCTGACGCCCGAAGCGATTCGCCAGCAGATCACCAAGGTGGTCGGCCGCGGCGCCGAGGAAGGCCGGGTCGAGACACCAACCAATACGCCCAATCTCGACAAGCACGCGCGGGATCTCACCAAGCTTGCGCGCGAAGGCAAGCTCGACCCGGTGATCGGCCGAGCGCGCGAGATCGAAACGACGATTGAAGTGCTGGCGCGTCGGAAGAAGAACAATCCGGTGCTGATCGGAGAGCCCGGTGTCGGCAAGACAGCCATTGTCGAAGGCCTGGCGCAGCGCATTGTTGCCGGCGACGTGCCGGAAGCCTTGCGCGACAAGCGGCTGGTGGAGCTTTCGGTAAACTCCCTGGTGGCGGGGTCGAAGTACCGCGGCGAGTTCGAGGAACGCGTTCAGCAGATCCTGAAGGAAGTCACCGACCAGCAGGACCGGCTGATCCTGTTCATCGATGAAATCCACACGATCGTGGGGGCGGGACAGGGCGGCGGTGAAGGCGGCCTCGACGTCGCCAACACGTTCAAGCCCGCGCTCGCCAGAGGTGAACTCAACCTGATCGGCGCCACCACGCTGAACGAGTATCAGAAGCACATCGAGAAGGATGCGGCGCTGGAACGGCGGTTCCAGCCGGTGCTGGTCGATGAGCCCACAGTCGCGCAAACCATCATGATCCTGCGGGGGCTGCGCGACACGCTGGAGGCGCATCACAAGGTCACGATCACGGATGCCGCGATCGTCGCGGCTGCGGAACTATCGGACCGCTACATCACCGGCCGGTTCCTGCCCGACAAGGCCATCGACCTGATCGACCAGGCCGCGGCCCGGGTGAAGATCGGCGCCACTGCTCGGCCGGTTGACGTCCAGGAGCTTGATGCGGAGGTAAAGCAGATCAAGCGTGAGCAGGACTTCGCAACGTCGCGCAAACAGTTCGACCGAGCAAAGGATCTGCAGGAGCAGTATGACGCGAAGAACCAGGAACTGACCGATGCGACGGAGCGCTGGCGGCGCGACCGCGGCTCCGCGTCCACCGAGGTCGTTGCGGCGGATATCGCGCAGGTTGTCTCGAAACTGACGGGTATCCCTGTCAATGAGCTCACGACGGAGGAACGCGAGCGTCTCGTCAAGATGGAGGAGCGGCTGCACGAGCGGGTTATCGGGCAGGAGGAGGCTGTCAAGGCAGTCAGCGATGCGGTCCGGCTGTCGCGGGCCGGTCTGCGCGAGGGCCATCGGCCGGTGGCAACCTTCCTGTTCCTGGGCCCGACCGGGGTCGGCAAGACCGAACTTGCCAAGGCGCTTGCCGAGACGGTGTTCGGCGACGAGGACGCAATGATCCGCATCGACATGTCGGAATACATGGAGCGCCATGCCGTGGCACGCCTGATCGGCGCGCCGCCCGGCTATGTCGGCTACGAAGAGGGTGGCCAGCTGACCGAGCGTGTGCGGCGCCGGCCGTACAGCGTCGTGCTGCTGGATGAGATCGAGAAGGCCCATCCCGACGTCTACAACGTTCTGCTGCAGGTATTCGACGATGGCCGGCTGACCGACGGCAAAGGCCGGGTGGTCGATTTCACCAACACGATCCTGATCGCGACCAGCAACCTCGGCTCGGATCTGATCCAACGGAACCTGCGGTTGCGCGGCACCGAGGAGGAGGATCAGGGCCGTCTCAAGCGGGAGTTGATGGAGGTCCTGCGCGCGCACTTCCGTCCGGAGTTCCTCAACCGGATCGACGACATCATCGTGTTTCATGCGCTCACCCGGCCTGAGATCCGGTCGATTGTCGAATTGCAACTGGAACGGGTCAAGCGTGCGGCGCATGGCCAGGGCGTCGAGCTTGAAATCGAGGAATCCGTCGTTGACCATCTGGCGGCGGTCGGCTTTCGCCCGGAGTTCGGTGCCCGCGAACTCCGGCGGCTGATCCGCTCGGAGCTGGAGACCGGGCTCGCACGAGCCATGCTGGCGAACGAAATCCACGAAGGAGACCGGGTACTGGCACGGTGGGACCCGGCGCAGCAGAAGATCGTGTTCGAGCCGAAGGCTGCAAAGCGGAGCCGCAGGAAGAGCGCGTAATACGGACCGCCCGTTAGCTTGTCGGGTCTAACATTCGCGGTTTGGGGGGCGGACCCGGGGTATCAGGCGGTCCGCAGGCGGGTTGCAAAACTGTGGCCAGCCGCCAAGGGCGTTCCCCTTTCCACCGCCATCCACCCGAGGAGCCTGTCATGGTAACCGATCAGGACCTTCGTCAAGACGTCGAGAGAGAACTCGCCTGGGATCCGAGAGCCGATGCGAGCAATATCGCGGT
>DASQVN010000464.1:0-3140 GCA_035640755.1 Rhodopila sp. | reverse complement strand
GCGGCGGCGCAGGCCGCGGCGTCGCCCTTCAGGGGGACGGCCTCAAGCCGGACGCGGCCCGGCACTTCGTGCACGATATGGAACACCGGATCGGGCGGCGTCCACACCATCCCGCCCCGGAAGCTGCCGCGGGCGGCAATCCGGGCCACCCGCGTGGCCTCAATGTCTTCGTGCGAGATGCCCTCGAGCGCGGGGCCGGTCATGATCAGGAGCTTGTGCGAGGGAGGGGATCCAGGTCACAGACCGCGCATCGTCGGACCATGCTCGGCCGTGCACGGAACGAGCTGCGCGGGAGGGCGCGCTTCGTCGCCATCCACGGGATCGCCCGTAGGAGCACCCTCAAAGCGGTCCCCATCGCGCTTGTCAATGAGAACGGCCGCGGCCCGCGGATGCGGCTGCGGAACAGCCGTAGCAGGCCATCTCTGGGCGCGACGCTTACCGTCTTCATCTACCCCCAGACCTCCCGCCAGCCGGTGACCTGATGCAGTGTCTTGCGATCTGAATCGGTTCTGTCAGGACTCGCGCCAAAGAAGCCGGGATGAGCAACATGCTGACAAACCCAGCCGCTTGCCGATCACGAACTCCCAAGGGAGGCGCGGCGCCCGCAACTAGGATTCGAAATTCGTTGCGCTGGCGCCGATCCTGACAGAATCCGGATGGCGCGCCTGACAGCCTTGTTCACGCGCTAATATTGGGGTTGGCCCTTTCCGCCGCCGCCACCGCCCCCATTTCCACTGCGCTCGGCCCAACCAGCGGAGACCCGATCATGCATTTCGGCGCCTTGATGTTTCTCACCGACTATTCGATGAAGCCGGCGGAGCTGGCCCAGGCCCTCGAGGCCCGCGGGTTCGACTCCTTTTGGACCCCCGAGCACTCACACATCCCAGCCTCGCGCCGCACGCCTTATCCGATGGGAGGCGAGCTGCCGAAGGAATATTACGACGCCATGGACCCGTTCGTGACGCTTACGGCGGCGGCCATGGCGACGAAGACGCTGAAGGTCGGTACCGGCATCTGCCTGTTGAACCAGCGCGATCCAATCCAGACCGCGAAAGCGGTGGCCTCGATCGACCAAGTGTCCGAAGGCCGCTTCCTGTTCGGTATCGGCATCGGCTGGAACGTCGAGGAGATGGAGAACCACGGCACTGCATTCGATACACGTGCCAAGCTGGTGCGTGAGCGCATCGAGGCGATGAAGGAGATCTGGACCAAGCCGCAGGCCGAGTATCACGGCGAGTTCGTCAATTTCGATCCGATCATCGCCTGGCCGAAGCCGGTGCAGAAGCCGTATCCGCCGGTCCTCATCGGCGGCGCATTCCCGCACGCCGCGCGGCGTGCCGCCCGCTATGGCAATGGCTGGATGCCGGTGGCGATGATGCTTACTGATGAAATCATTGCAGAGTTCCAGGCGATGGTGCGGGAGGCAGGCCGCGATCCCGAGTCGTGCAAGATCGACCTGATGGCGCCACCAGAGGATCTGGATGCGCTGAAACGCTATCGCGACAAAGGTATCAACCGCGTCACCGTATTCCTGCCGCCGGCCAAGGGCGACGTGGTGCTGCCGATCCTGGATCGCTGGGCGGAACTGATCCGGAAGACTTGACTGTTCTGTCAGACCTCGCGCCAGCGGGCTGTGCAGCCAGTTCTGTCAGGACTCACGCCAGCCCAGAATTTTGCGCAATTCTATTGCGCACAATCGGCGCTGAAATGACGGGTAGCAGCAGTTTTCTGCGTTCGAGCATCCTTAGATTGCTCGTTACGGTCGGTTTGGCGCGAGTCCTGACAGAACCCCATCGAGGAGCAAGGTGCGGCAACAGCTGAAATCGCCCGAACCGTGCAGCAGACGGCCGCCAGCACCCAGGAGGTGACCACAAACATCGCGCGCGTCAGCCTCGCTGCCAACGAGACTGGCGCCGCGGCAAACCAGGTGCTCGGGGCGGCTTCCGATTTGTCCCGCCAAGCTGAGGAACTCTCAGGCGAGGTCGACCGCTTCGTCGCCGGCAATTGCGCTGCCTAAGTCGCGTCTCCATCCGAACAGCAGGTTGTTTGGCAGTATGGCAGTTGCGATAGGCTGATCACCTCGGGCCCTTTCCGTCCGCTCGGCGATGCCCTCTGGGTGCCGCGCGACAGCGGCGTTGTCCGGTGGGCGACAGCGGCGGTGGCCGGTTGGGCCGGGCGGAGGGAGGGCGCAGCCCGACCGTAGGCCGGCCCAACCGGCGGCGCGGGTTTTCACCAGCCCTCTGATCGCGGCGTGTGCGGGCAGGATCGGGGTCTCGACTGCCAGGAAGAGATCCGACGTGCCTGGACGTCCCGCCACCGATCAGCAGGTTCGACTGTACATGGAAAATCGCCACCACCACACGCAAGGCATCGCCGCCGCCCGCAGTGGGCTCAGACCCCGTTTGAAAATGCCTACGGGTGAGCGAGGCGGCGGGTTAGCAGGGCTCCCATGCTGAGATGGATCATAGCCTCGCTGACGTCGCAGCGGCACTCGGAGTTGCGTACCAGCCTGCGCCAGAGCATCATCCAGCCGAGTGTCCGCTCGACCACCCCCACCTGCGCGGCAAAGGCACCAAGCCTTGCTGGCCGGCGAGTTTGCGCACGCCTTCAAGAGTGAAGTCGCGGTAGGCGGCGGCACTCATCAACTTGCCCCGGTCATCGGCGCCATCGGCGAACCGGTGGCGCAACCATGGCCAGCGGCGCCGGATCGCCTGCACGATCGCCTCGGCTCCGGCCGCGTCCTGCACGTCCGCCGGGGTCAGGTTGACCATCAACAGCCGTCCATCGGTGTCCACTGCCACGTGGCGCTTGCGGCCTGTCATCCGCTTGGCCGCGTCATAGCCGCCCCCGCCTGGTGCCTGTGCGGCTGTGACGGTCTGACTGTCCAGCACGCCTGCCGATGGGCTCGCGGCGCGGCCGGCCCGTTCGCGCTCGAGCATCAGCGCGACATCCTGGATGGTACGGAACAGCAACCGTCGGACAAACCGGCGGAACCACCAGTCGATCGTCTGCCAGGGTCCGAAATGGACCGGCAACATGCGCCACCCACAATCCGCACGGGCCAGGTAACGCAAGGCATTCAGCACTGCGCGGAGGTCCACCTCGACGGGCCTGCCGCGTCCAGCGGGGCACGGCCGAAA
>DASQVN010000463.1:0-22651 GCA_035640755.1 Rhodopila sp. | reverse complement strand
GCGGTCCTGATGCGCATAGACCGTATCGAACCCAAGATCCCACAGAATCGCCGCGCCATAGAGGGCGGCCCAGGCTCCGCCCAGATGTCCGGAAGCCGCCGCGTAGCCCAGCGGCGCGCCGAAGCCGAAGGTAAACCCCATGATCAACTGCGGCCACCAGGTGACCCGCTTGGCCAGCGGATACAGCGCGACCAGCACCAGCGAGCCGGTCCCCAACGCCTGCGATAGCCGATTGAGTTGGAGCAGGATCACGAGCCCGATCAGCAGCAGCACGGCGAGGAACACCAGTGCTTGGCGCGGCCGTAACGCCCCGGATGCCAGCGGGCGCCCGGCGGTGCGCGCCACCTTGCGGTCGATGTCGCGATCCCACATATCGTTCACGACACAGCCCGCGGCCCGCATGACGATACTGCCGACGCCGAACAGCAGAATCAGGCGGACCGTCTCCGGCATCGGCGCGCGGGCCAGCAGAATGCCCCAGAGGCCGGGCAGAAACAGCAGCCAGGCGCCGATCGGCCGGTCCACACGGGCCAGCAGCAGATAGGGCAGCCACGGACGGGGCAGGCGGGACACCCAGCCGGTCGCGACGATGTCGGTATGCATGAAGCAGGATGTGTCCGCGGTTGCTGGGGTTCCGTCAACGGCCCTCCGGGCGTAAGCGACGCGCATGATTCGCCTGTATGTCGATGTGCCGCTGTTCGCCGGCGCCGAGCTGGATGCCTCGCCCAACCAGGCCCACTATCTGGGCACGGTGATGCGGTGCAGTGCCGGCGAGCCGGTCTGTCTGTTCAACGGTCGCGATGGCGAGTGGGCGGGTCGGATCGATGCCCTCTCTCGCGGCAAGGCGCGCCTGCGGGCCACGTCACTGCTGCGTCCACAGGCGCCTGAGCCCGATCTGTGGCTGGTCTTCGCACTGCTGAAGCGTGATACGACCGATCTGGTCGTGCAGAAGGCAACCGAACTGGGCGCCTCGGCTCTGCTGCCGGCGTTCACCGAGCGGACCAACGCGGCGCGGGTCAACGAGGCGCGTCTGCGCGCCATCGCCATTGAGGCCGCTGAACAGAGCGAGCGGCTGATAGTTCCAGTTCTGCATCCGCCCCGCAAATTCGCCGACATCCTGGCCGACTGGCCAACCGAACGCCCCTTGTTCGCGGCGCTGGAGCGGGATGCCGCGCCGCCGCTGTCACCTGCCGGAGGTCCGGCCGCCCTCCTGGTCGGACCCGAGGGCGGTTTCGGGCCACATGATCGCACGTCGCTTGCCCGCGCGCCGTTCGTGCGCCCCGTCTCGCTTGGTCCGCGCATTCTGCGAGCAGAGACGGCCGCCATCGTCGGACTGGCCTTGTTGCAAGCCGCAACCTGTGGCTAGTACCCTGATCGGAACGCAGGGTGTGGGGCACGCCTCCGGCCGGCCATGACACCCCGCCGCCCGCCAGCGGCGTCAACCGATTATCGTTGAGAACCTGATGTCAAATCCTGGAGACTCCGACGACACGCCGCTGCAGTCGGTCCGCCAGATGGCCGAATATCTGGCCGCCGGATGCAAGCCGCGGGCCGCGTGGCGCATCGGCACGGAACATGAGAAGTTCGGTTTTCGCTTCGATGATCTGCGCACCCCGCCCTATGCGCCGGCGGACGGGCAGCCCGGCTCGATCCGCGACCTGCTGCGCGGGCTGGCCGGCCCGGGTAGCAATATGCGCGGTGTGCCAATCCTGGACGCGGACAATATCATCGGCCTGAAGCAAGGTGCTGCGTCGATCTCATTGGAACCGGCCGGGCAACTCGAACTTTCCGGCGCGCCACTGGAAACCCTGCACGAGACGAAGCGGGAGCTTGCAGCGCACTTCGCCCAGCTCCGCGCCGCCGGTGAGCCGCTGCGCATGGGCTTCGCGCCACTTGGCTTTCATCCCATCGCCACGCGCGCGGCGATGCCATGGATGCCGAAGGGCCGTTACGCCATCATGAGGCGCTACATGCCGCTGGTCGGCAGCATGGGGCTCGACATGATGACCCGCACCTGTACCGTGCAGGTCAACCTGGACTATGGCTCGGAAACCGACATGCGGCGCAAGCTGCGCGTGTCTCTGCTGCTGCAGCCGCTGGCGACCGCATTGTTCGCCAACTCCCCGTTCACCGAGGGTAAGCCGAACGGCTTTCAATCCTATCGCGCCCATGTCTGGACGGACGTGGACAACCAGCGGTCAGGCATCCCACGGGTGATGTTCGAGGACGGGTTCGGCTTCGAGCGCTTTGCACAGTGGCTGATCGAGCATGTGCCGATGTACTTCGTCTACCGCGATGGCGGCTATATCGACGTGGCAGGCAGCCGCTTCGTCGATTTTCTGGCCGGGCGGGTCCCGGAACTCGCCGGTGTCACGCCGACCGTGGGCGACTTTGCCGACCATGTCACCACTGCCTTCACCGATGTGCGGCTCAAGCGGTTCCTGGAGATGCGCGGCTCGGATGCCGGTCGGCCGGACATGATGCTGGCCCAGTCGGCGCTCTGGGTCGGGCTGCTGTACAATGACGCGGCGTTGACTGCGGCGGAAGCCCTGCTGCGCGGTACAGGGTGGGAGGATGCAGTCAAGGCACGCGCCGCCGTGCCCCGGTCGGGCCTGGATGCGCCGTGGCGCCGCGGAACGCTGCGCGACATCGCCAGCGACGTCATCGCCATCGCCACCGCCGGCTTGCGGGCCCGGTGCCGGCTGGATGAACGCGGCGCTGACGAATCCGGCTACCTGGCGCCGCTCGCCGCCATCGCCGCAGGCGCGCCGACCCAGGCGCAGCACTGGCTGCAGCGTTACCACGGCCCGTGGCGTGGCGACGTCACCCGGATATTTGCCGAGGCGGCGATCTAGCGCGTGATGGTCTGGGCCGCTACGGGCCCGCCATGACATCCCCAGCGACAATGCGGCGGACGCCTTCCGTGGTCTCCAGCAGCAGCGTGCCGTCCGGATCGAGGCCGGCGAAGTTTCCGGCAACCTGGTGCGCACCGACTGTCACCCGGATGGCGGCGCCGATCGGGTAGGTGCGGCCGAGCCAAGCGTCGCGGATCGGAGCGAAGCCCTGATCGCACCAGGTTGCCAGGTGGCGGGACAGCCGGTCCAGCAGGATGTCCCGCGCTCCATCGATCGAGGCGATGCCGCCGTTCGCAACGATGGTGGTCGCCTTGTAGATCAGGTTCGCTGGGGCCTGCAGCACGTTCAACCCGATACCGAGGATTGTCGCGTCCTCGACGTGCTCGAGCAGGATGCCGGCGATCTTGCCGCCGTTCACCAGCACGTCGTTGGGCCATTTCAGCAGAACGGGTGCCTGCCGCGGCAGCAGTGCCTCCACCGTGTCGGCCACAGTCAGGGCGGCAACGAAGCTGAGCTCCGCAGCCCGCATGATGGGCAACCCGGTGCGCAGGATGATCGACATGTACAGGTTGCCCGGCGGGCTGAACCAGGTATGCGCCAGACGGCCGCGGCCGGCCGTCTGTTCATCGGCATGGACCACTGTGCCGTGCGGCGCGCCCTCAGCAATCAGCCGCCGCGCCTCATCGTTGGTGGAGCCGATCCGGTCGTGGTGCCGTATGATGAACTGCGTGGCCATGTCGCCCGTCAGGGTTGCTGCGGCCGGCGCGTCACCCGTACGCCGGTATGACGGGTGCCGTCTGATCCAAGTCTGACATCACCCGGCCTTGGCGGTCCAGAGGGGAGGGGGGCGAATCTTCCGCAAAATCGTGCTGGTTGCGGCCCGGCCTGGTGGCCCCAACGGGCCACAAAGCCTACCGGATCTGGTCAGAGCCCGTCGAGCGAAACGATGCCAGGACGCGGTGAAGCGGCATGTTCCTTGAGCACCGCATCGGTGCCCGGATCGATCTCCTTCATGAGCACGTCATAGCCCCACAGGTCGGCCAGGTGCTGCAACACCATGCGGGTGTCACGCTCCTCCAGCATGATCCGGTTCAGGGCGCGGTGATGCAGGATCAGGCGGCGGTCACCGGCAAGATTGACATCGACAACCTGGATATCGGGCGAGGTCCAGGAGATGTCGTACTGCTTCGCCAGTGCCTGCTTGATCCTGCGGTAGCCGCGCTCGTCGTGGATCGCCTCCACCCGCAGGGTCGGCTCATTCGAGTCGTCCAGCACGTGGAACAGGCCAAAATGCCGCACCAACCGCGGGCTCAGGAACTGCAGGATGAAGCTTTCGTCGCGGTAGTTTCCCCACACGTCGCGCAGCACGGCCATGTAGTCGCCGGAACCCGCGATATGCGGGAACCACTGCTCATCCTCGGCGGTTGGCTCAGTGCAGATGCGCTCGATGTCCCGCATCATGGCAAAGCCGAGCGCGTAGGGGTTCCAGCCGGAGTAGCGGGGATCGTCGAATTCAGGCTGGAACACGACGTTGGTGTGGGACTTCAGGAACTCCACCATCGCGCCGTCGGTCAGCAGCCCCTTCTCGTGCAGTCTATTCATGATCTTGTAGTGCACGTAGGTTGCGCAGCCCTCGTTCATCACCTTGGTCTGCGACTGCGGATAGAAGTACTGCGCGATGATGCGGACGATGCGCAGCACCTCCCGCTGCCAGGGGGCGAGGCGTGGCGCCGTCTTCTCGAGGAAGTACAGGACATTCTCCTGCGGAAGCTGGAGCAGGGCGCGCCGGCGTTCCTCGGCGGTCGGGTCCGGGCGGGCATTGCCCTTGCCAGGTACCGTGCGCCACAGATCGTTGAACACCTTCTCGTCGTGCTCGCGCCGCTCCCGCTCACGCTTTTCCTCGTTGCGGAGGTCGGTCGCACGTTTGCGCGGATATTTGTGCACCGCCTGGTTCATAAGTGCATGCGCGGCATCGAGCAGGCGTTCGACCGCGGCCTCGCCATAGCGCTCTTCGCACTGCATGATGTAGTCGCGGGCGAATTCCAGGTAATCGAGGATGCCGTCGGCATCCGTCCATTGCTGGAACAGGTAGTTGTTCTTGAAGAAGTGGTTGTGCCCGAACGCCGCATGCGCGATCACCAGCGTCTGCATCGTGGCGGTGTTTTCCTCCATGATGTAGCTGATGCACGGGTTCGAGTTGATGACGATCTCATACGCCAGCCCCTGCATGCCGGCGCGGTACAGAGCCTCATTGCGGCTGAAATGCTTGCCGAACGACCAATGCTTGTAGAACAGCGGCATGCCGATGCTGGAATAGGCATCCAGCATCTGCTCCACGCCGATCACCTCGATCTGGTTGGTATAGACGTCCAGGCCCAGCTCGCCGAGGGCGATCTTCTCGCATTCGTCATGCACGCGCTGGATCGTGCGGAAATCCCAATCAGCCCCTTCGAACATCGGGCGCTCGGCCCGGATGATGGGGGGCGTTGTCAGGCTATCGTTCATTCGGCTTGCGCCTCCGCGCCAGTCTTCTTCGCAAACAGCTCACGGAACACCGGATAGATGTCCCGCCGATGGCCGACCTTGCGCATGGCCATCGGTGCGCCGGCACGAATGATGGAGGAATAGGTCTGCCACAGGTCGCTGTCCCGCCGGATGAAGCCGGGCGGGAAGTGCTCGGAATCGCGGCCGACCTCCAGATAGGCGTAGTACTGGCACACCGGCAGGATCACCCGTGTCAGCAGGTTGGCGGTCTTGTCGTTGTCGCTGGCGGTGTTGTCGCCGTCCGAAGCCTGCGCGGCATAGATGTTCCAGCTGTCCGGGGGATACCGCTCCGAGATGACACGGTGCATCTCCTCCAGCGCCGTCGATACCACGGTGCCGCCGGTTTCCGGGCTGTTGAAGAAGGTATCCTCATCCACCTCGGCCGCCTGGTGAGTGTGCCGGATGAATACCACGTCCACATTCTTATAGCGACGTTTCAGGAAGATATACAGCAGCACATAAAACCGCTTGGCGAGATCCTTCATGTGCTCGGTCATCGAGCCCGAGACGTCCATCAGGCAGAACATCACCGCCTGCGCGACAGGTTTCGGCTTCGCCTCGAAGCGCCGGTAGCGAACGTCCAGCGGGTCAATATAAGGAATGACGCTGCTCTTGCGCTGCTTGCGCAGCAGTTCGGCTTCCAGCTTGGTCAGGCGATCCTCATCGCTGCCATCTTCGCGCAGCGCCTCGATCTCCTGCTTCAGGGCCTCGAGCTCATTGGGTTTCGGGCGCTTGAGCGCGATGCGGCGGGACAGGCTGTTCCGCACCGTGCGCATCAGCGCCAGGTTGGCCGGCGATCCGCTCACCGAATAGCCCGCACGGTTGTAGACTACGGCCTCGGCATTCACGACCTTGCGCTTGGCAAGGTCGGGCAGCTCCAGGTCTTCCAGGAATAGGTCGACGAACTCATCCCGCGACAGGGCGAAACGGAAATCGTCCTCGCCCTCGCCATCTGGGCTGCCTTCCGATCCGCCCCCGCCCCCGCCCCGCGGCGGACGCGGGATCGTGTCGCCGGCGACGTACTCCTTGTTGCCGGGCAGCAGGTGGTCGCGGATGCCACCACTGCTGCTGCGATGCAAGGTGGGCTCGTGCACGCCCTGTGAGGGCAACACGACCTCCCCGCCCTGGTCCGCGTCCTTGATGCTCCGGTTGCCCGAGCTCTCATGGACGGCCTTGCGGATCTGCGACTTGGCGCGCCGCATGAAGCGCTGGCGGTTGGCCAGATTCTTGCCACTCGGGTTCAGGCGGCGGTCAACGATATGCATATCGCCTGTCACACCTTTCCGGTCTGGGCGGGCCGGGTCACCTCAGCCCGCCTGCTTCACACGCATATACCACTCTACGAGCCGCCGGACCTGCCGTTCTGTATAACCACGGGCAGTCATGCGTTCGACGAACTCGTTGTGTTTCTTTTCGGTCTCACTGTCCTTCTTCGAGCCGAAGCTGATGACGGGCAGCAGCTCTTCCACCTGGCTGAACATCCGGCGCTCGATCACGTCGCGGATCTTCTCGTAGCTGGTCCAGGACGGGTTCTTGCCGTTGTTGTTGGCGCGTGCCCGCAGGCTGAACTTCACCACCTCATTCCGGAAATCCTTCGGGTTCGCGATACCCGCCGGCTTCTCGATCTTGGTCAGCTCCTGGTTCAGCAGCTCCCGGTTCATCAGCTGGCCGGTGTCGGCGTCCTTGAAGTCGATGTCCTCGATCCAGGCATCGGCATAAGCGACGTAGCGGTCGAACAGGTTCTGGCCGTAATCGTGATACGACTCCAGGTAGGCCTTCTGGATTTCATTTCCGATGAATTCCGCGTAACGCGGGGCCAGCTCACCCTTGATGAACTCGAGATAACGCTTTTCAGTCTCCTGCGGGAGCTGTTCGCGCCGGATCGCCTGCTCCAGCACATACATCAGATGCACCGGGTCGGCGGCCACTTCCGTTGTGTCGTGGTTGAAGGTCGCCGCCAGCACTTTGAAGGCGAAGCGGGTGGAGGCCCCATCCATGCCTTCCTCGACGCCGGCCGTGTCCTTGTATTCCTGCAGCGACCGGGCGCGCGGATCGGTTTCCTTCAGGCTTTCGCCATCGTAGACCCGCATCTTGGCGTACAGGGTGCTGTTCTCATGCCGCTTCAGCCGGGTCAGCACCGAGAAGCGCGCCAGCATCTCCAGCGTCGCCGGGGCGCAGGGCGCATCAGCGAGCTCCGAGCGGGAGACCAGCTTCTCGTAGATCTTCTGCTCCTCGGTGACGCGCAGGCAATACGGCACCTTGATGACATAGATTCGGTCGATGAAGGCTTCGTTGTTCTTGTTGTTCTTGAAGGACTGCCACTCCGCCTCGTTGGAGTGCGCCATGATGATGCCCGAGAACGGGATCGCGCCGATATTCTCGGTGCCGATATAGTTGCCTTCCTGCGTCGCGGTCAGCAACGGGTGCAGCATCTTGATAGGCGCCTTGAACATCTCGACGAATTCGAGCAGGCCCTGGTTGGCACGGTTCAGCCCGCCCGAGTAGCTGTAGGCATCCGGGTCGTTCTGCGCATGCAGCTCGAGCTTGCGGATGTCGACCTTGCCGACCAGCGAGCTGATGTCCTGGTTGTTCTCGTCGCCCGGCTCGGTCTTTGCAATCGCGATCTGCCGCAGGCGCGACGGCAGCAATTTTTGGACCCGGAACTTCGAGATGTCGCCGTTGAACTCATCCAGGCGCTTGAGGCACCAGGGGCTCATGAGCCCGGTCAGGCGCCGGCGCGGGATGCCGTAGCGGTCTTCCAGCACGGCACCCATGCGCTCCGGGTCGAACAGGCCGAGAGGCGATTCGAAAACCGGGCTGACCTCGTCACCGGCCTTCAGCACATAGATGGGATAGGTCTCCATCAGCGCCTTCAGCCGTTCGGCGAGCGATGATTTGCCGCCGCCGACCGGGCCCAGCAGGTATAGGATCTGCTTGCGCTCCTCCAGGCCCTGGGCAGCGTGCCGCAGGAAGCCGACGATCCGCTCGATCGTCTCTTCCATGCCGTAGAACTCGCTGAACGCCGGATAGATCCGGATCGTCCGGTTCATGAAGATCCGGCCAAGGCGGGCGTCCTTCGAGGTATCCACCATCTCGGGCTCGCCGATTGCGGCCAGCAGGCGTTCGGTCGCGGTCGCATAGACCGTCGGGTCCTTGCGGCAGGCTTCCAGATATTCGGGCAGCGACATTTCCGCTTCCCGGTTTGCCTCATAGCCGCGGGCGAAGGCTGAAAAGATGTCATCGACCGTCTGCATCGGCCGCTCCATTGCTAAGGGTGGTGCTACGGTCCGTCGATTCCGTGCGACGCCATCCATGCAAGATGGGTGCAACCGTAGCGGACTGGGAAGGTGTCGCGGGAATGTTTTCTTCGGATCGCGTCATACCAGCCCTCGTGAGAGCGTGTTCAACTTACGAGAGTAAAGGTAACGCACAGTCATTCGTCGGTTTTCTTTTCCCGTCGGTTCGACGCTGCAACCGCCAGGGGGGTGCCGGCCACGATCCGCCGGTCCCTGTGCGATGGCACACAAAGTCCTTGCCCCAAATTTCGAGGCAACATCCAAACGTTCAAGGGATCACGCCAGAGGTTGAAAATCGGCAATCTCTTCAACCCAGGACTGCCGATCACCAAAGTGTGAAAGTCACGCGCGTGAAATTCAAGAGAAATCGCCGCGCTGCCAGCGGTTTTTTCACGACCGGGAGTACCGGGTCGGATGGCTGATTGTGCACAATTCCGTCGCGCATTCGCAGCAACCGCCGGGCGGCTCGCCCTTGCTGTGGTTGAGGCTGTCAGGCGCATGACATGCCCATCGTAACCCTGCGGTGCCTCCGGCCATCAGCAGCACGGAAGACATCTGAATACCGCAATAATCTTAATAAACGGTTAATGGCGATCGTTGTGGCTCCCGAGTGTGGTTCGTCCGTTGAGGGCGAGAGTGGCAGGCTACACCGCATTTCGCGACCACGAAGTGAAAAACTTCATATGAAAAGCCATTAGGCAGCGAATGCCGAAACAAAGGGCACGTGCCTCGCCAAAGGTCTACGACGGTGGCTTTCCGAGTCGCTGCAGGATTTCATCCTCGACCGCACCAGCTGGGGGCGGCGGGCGTCGCGAGCGCAGAAGCGCCGCCGTCCGGCGCATCTGGTCGAAATAGTGCGTACAGGCCGAGCAGAGTGCCAGATGGAGCCGTGCCGCCAGCCGTCTGCGCAGCGGCAGCGCATGCTCCAGGTAGTCGGTGACCTGTTCGGTCATCTCACGGCAGGTCGGTAGCAACGGCATCGTCTTCATGCTTTCGCGAGGCGTTCGCGCAATGCGCGCGTCAGCCGTTATGATGCGATCCACCTATGTTCCTGCAAAGGGCCAATTGCGTGACACGGTGGACCGAATTCGACGAGCCCGCCTTTCTGGCGCGTCTGCGCGACGGCGACCAGGCGGCGTATCGTACCTTGATACACCGGTTTCACCGGTCGCTGACCAGCATGGCCAATTCCGTGATCGGCAGTGCCGCCCAGGCCGAGGAAGTGGCACAGGACACCTGGCTGGCGTTCTACAACGGGATCGGCCGGTTCGAAGGCCGGTCCAGCATCGTCACTTGGCTGTTCACCATCCTGATGAACCGCGCCCGCACCCGCGCCGGCCGCGAACGGCGCCTCGTCGCCCTGCCGCCGGGCTTCGACGGTACCGCCGCCGAGGAGCGCGCCGTGCCCCTCAGCGCCTTCAAGCCCGATGGGCATTGGATCGAGGCCCCCAGGCTGTGGGATGATATCAGCCCTGAACGTGTAATCGGTGGCCGCCAGCTGTGGGACCATGTGATGGATCTCGTTGAAACCCTGCCGTCCGGTCAGAAGGCCGTGCTGATCTTGCGCGACATCGAGGGCCAGAGCGCCGAGGACACCTGTGAGGTGCTGCAGATCTCGGCCGAGAACCAGCGCGTCCTGCTGCATCGCGCGCGCGGCCGTGTGCGGCTGGCCATCGACGCGCTGACCCGGCCCGAGGCGCGCAAGCCCGTAGTCTCCCGCGCTGTACGGTCCGCCCCAACGGCGCGCGGGGGCGCGGGGATTGCCGGCAGGCTTGTGGAGCTTGCACGGCGGATTGCGCTCCGACTGCACACTGGTGCCGCATGTCTGGTCGGCTAGCACGACGGTGGGCCGACTTTTCGCTTAAGCGTCCGCTCGTGATGGGCATCCTGAACGTCACGCCGGACAGCTTCAGCGATGGTGGCTTGCGCGCCGACCCGGAGGAGGCGATCCGGGACGGGCTGCTCCTGGCCGCAGAGGGTGCCGACATCATCGACATCGGCGGTGAGAGCACCCGCCCTGGTGCCGCACCGGTCCCGTCGGAGGTCGAGCAGGCGCGCATTCTGCCGGTCGTGCGCGCCCTCTCCGCCTCGATCCCGGTGTCCGTCGATACCCGACACGCGGCGACCATGCGGGCCGCGCTCGACGCTGGCGCGCGGATCATCAACGACGTGTCCGGCCTGACCCACGACCCGGCGGCGGCTCCCCTGGTCACCGAGCGCGGCTGTCCCGTCGTACTGATGCACATGCGCGGCACCCCTGCGACCATGAACACGCACGCCCGCTATCAGGACGTGATAGCCGAGGTCCGCGCCGAACTCGGGGCACGCGTCGATGCCGCACTGGCCGCCGGCATCGCGCCGGAGGCGATCGTGCTCGACCCCGGAATCGGCTTCGCCAAGCACGCCGAACACTCCCTGGCCATCCTGCGCGGCCTGCCCACGCTCGCATCCCTCGGCTATCCGCTGCTGGTCGGGGTCTCCCGCAAGAGGTTTATCGGCACCCTGGCAGACGAGCCGGAACCCGCGCGGCGCCTGGGCGGATCACTTGCTGCCGGTCTATTCGCGATCGCAAACGGCGCATCGGTCCTGCGCGTGCACGATGTGCGAGAGACCATCCAAGCGATTCGTGTCTGGCAAGTGCTTGCAAACTGCGACACGGTTTCATACGCACAAATACGAAAGTTGTGCAACGATCGGGCCGGTGGGAGCAATAAGTAGAAATGAGCAGGACAAGGCGGCTATTTGGCACGGATGGCATCCGGGGTAAGGCCAACAGCGAACCGATGACCGCCGATATCGCGCTACGTCTGGGCCAGGCCGCGGGCCTGGTCTTTACCCGCGGGGCGCACCGGCACCGGGTTGTGATCGGCAAGGACACGAGGCTGTCCGGCTACATGATCGAACCGGCCCTGACCGCAGGTTTTATCGGTGCCGGCATGGACGTCACGCTGCTGGGCCCGTTGCCAACGCCGGCCGTCGCCATGCTCACCCGCTCCCTGCGCGCCGACCTGGGCGTGATGATTTCGGCCTCCCACAACCCCTTTGAGGATAACGGCATCAAGCTGTTCGGCCCGGACGGCACCAAGCTGTCGGATGAGGTCGAGACCGAAATCGAATCACTCATGGAAACTGCCTATGCCAACCGCCTCGCGGAGCCGCATCTGCTCGGCCGCGCGGCGCGGCTGGATGATGCAGTCGGGCGCTATATCGAGGTGGCGAAAGCGAGTTTCCCGCGTGGCTCCCGCCTGGACGGGCTGCGCATCGTCATCGATTGCGCCCACGGCGCGGCCTACAAGGTTGCCCCGACCGTATTGTGGGAACTGGGCGCGACGGTGATCCCCACCGGCGTCGCGCCGGACGGATTCAACATCAACCAGGGCTGCGGCTCCACGGTACCGGAATTCGTCTGCAGCCAGGTTCTCGAGCATAACGCCCATCTCGGGATCACACTGGACGGCGATGCCGACCGCGTGCTGATTGCCGACCAGAATGGTGAACTGGTCGACGGCGACCAGATCCTCGCCCTGATCGCCCAGTCGTGGCATCAGGATGGCCGGCTACATGGCGGTGGCATCGTCGCCACCGTCATGTCGAACCTGGGGTTGGAGCGGCATCTGGCCGGTCTCGGTCTGACGCTGCATCGCACTCAGGTCGGTGACCGCTATGTCGCGGAGCATATGCGCCGCTCCGGGATCAATGTCGGGGGGGAGCAGTCGGGCCATGTGATCCTGTCGGACTTCGCCACCACCGGCGATGGGCTGCTGGCGGCGTTGCAGGTGCTGGCCGTGCTGGTCAAGCAGCAACGTCCGGCCTCCGAGGTGTGTCAGGTGTTCCAGCGCCTGCCGCAGCGGCTGAAGAATGTGCGCTTCAGCGGACCGTCCCCGGCGCGCGACCCCGCCGTTCAGGCCGCGATCGCCGAGGCCGAGGCTCGGCTGGGCGGCACCGGACGTCTGCTGATCCGCGAAAGCGGCACCGAACCGTTGGTGCGCGTCATGGCCGAGGGCGAGGACAGCGTCCTGGTCGCCGAGGTGGTCGATTCGATGTGCGAGGTGATTGCCCGGATCGCCCGGCCGCGGGAAGCCGCCGCCTGATGCGCGGCCGCGTGCTGGTGATCGCTGGCTCCGATTCCGGCGGCGGTGCCGGCATCCAGGCCGACATCAAGTCGATCACTGCACTGGGCGCCTTCGCGGCCACGGCCATCACGGCGCTGACCGCGCAGAACACGCTTGGCGTGCATGGCGTCATGTCCGTGCCGCCTGACTTCATCCGCCAGCAGATCGCCCTGGTCATGGACGATATCGGCGCCGACGTGATCAAGATCGGCATGCTGGGCGACAGCGCGACCATCGAGACCGTCTGCGAGGCGCTTGCCGCGCATGCACCTGGCGTGCCGGTCGTGCTCGATCCCGTGATGGTCGCAAAGGGCGGACAGGCCCTGCTGGTCCCCGATGCAGTGGACAGCCTGCGCCGCCGACTGCTGCCCGTGGCAGCCGTGGTAACACCGAACCTGCCGGAGGCCGGGGCCCTGGCCGGGCAACGCATCACCGACGTGCCGCAGATGCGTACCGCCGCCTCCGCCTTGTTGGCCCTTGGGGTGCCTGCCGTGCTGCTGAAGGGCGGGCACTTGGAGTCCGAGACCGTGACCGACTTGCTGGCAACCGCGGAAGGGATGGAAGCCTTCGCCGCCCCCAGGATCGAGTCGCGCCACACCCACGGAACCGGCTGCACGCTCGCCTCTGCTATCGCCGCCGGCCTGGCGCAGGGTATGACGCTGCGGGACGCGGTCGCACGCGCGCGGCTTTATGTCCGCATGGCGATGCAAGCCGCGCCGGGATTCGGACAAGGCCACGGGCCGCTCGATCACTCGGTGACGGTCGATCCGGGGCGGATCCAGGCATCATAGGCTCGGTGCCATCCCGTGGCTGGGGCCCGGCGACCGCAACGCTACTCAGGCTGCGATCCCCTCCACCGGCGCCAGCGGCGGGCGCCCACGGATCATGTCCGACGCCTTCTCGGCGATCATCATGGTGGAGCTGTAGGTATTCGCCGACGGCATGTTGGGCATGATGGAGGCATCCACCACACGCAGCCCCTGCAACCCGTGCACCCGCAACTGGTCGTCCACCACCGCGGTCTTGTCGGTCGCCGGCCCCATGCGCGCGGTGCCGATCAGGTGATAAGCGGTCGAGCCGTACTGCCGCGCGTAGGCCAGCCATTCGTCGTCGGTTTGAACATCCGGGCCGGGCAGCTCGTCACGGTCAAAGAACGGCGCCAGGGCACTGGTGTGTAACAAGCGCCGAGCGAGGCGCATGCCCTTGACCAGCACGCGCTGGTCCATCGGGTCCTTGAGGTAGTTCGGCTGGATGGCCGGGTCCTGGAACGGGTCGGTGGATCTCGCCCGTACATAGCCGGTGCTCTCGGGCCGGTGCTGCCAGACACCGCACGTCATGCCGGGGTAGTCGTCCAGCATGCCGACAAAGCCCTGTTTATAGCTTGCCGGGCTGAACACCCCCTGGATATCTGGTTGGTGCATCGTGTCCTCGGTCCGCCAGAACCAATGCACAATCGACGGCGTCAACGCCAGGATGCTCGGCTTGCCCATGCCCCAGCGTGCGATCTGCCCCAGCAGGCTCAGCCCGTGCGACATCTCGTTCATGGTGCGGACGTTCTTCACCCGCGCGACAATGCGGGTCGAGTAGTGGTCGCGGAAGTTCTCCCCCACTGGCAGATCGGCTACCACCGGCACCCCCAGTTCCTGCAGCAGCCACGCCGGCCCGACGCCCGAAATCTGCAGCAGCTTCGCCGTATTTGCCGTGCCGGCGGAGACAATGACCTCCCGTTGGGCAAACACGTCCCGCCGGATCGAGGGGTTCGTGTCGTTCACATATCGGACGCCCGTTGCGCGCGTCCCCTCGAACAGGATCTGCGCCGCGCGGGCATTGGTCCGGACATCCAGCCGGCCGGTCTTTCGGGCAGGGTGCAGGAACGCGTGCGCCGCGGAGCGCCGGTAGCCGTTGTGGATCAGGCGCTGGAAGTAGCCGACTCCCGCCTGGCTGTGGCCGCAGTTGTAGTCCTCGCAGCGCGGCATCCCCAATTCCTGCGCGCCAGCGATGAAGGCTTCGTTGACCGGGTGAATCCAGTCGTTGTCAGTCACCGGTAACAGGCCCGCACGACCGTGGATCTGGTCATCACCGGCGCCGATCCGTCGCTCGGTGCGCTTGAAGTAGGGGAGGACATCGACATAGCTCCAGCCGCGGTTGCCGCGCTGCGCCCAATTGTCGAAATCTTCCCGCTGGCCGCGGTTGTACACCATCCCGTTGATCGAGCTTGATCCGCCCAGCGTGCGACCTTGGGTCGTAGGGATGCGGCGGCCCTTGATCCCATCCCCCGGCTCGGTCTGGAACTGCCAGGTGAAGGCGGGATTGAACAGCATCTTGATGAAGCCGGCGGGCACGTGGATAAACGGGTGCCGGTCGGGCGGTCCGCACTCCAGGACGCAAACAGTGACGCCGGGGTCTTCGGTCAGGCGGTGGCACAGGATCGATCCGGCCGCACCGCTGCCGATAATCACGTAGTCGAACCTGTCTCCATTTTCATTCATTCGCATTCCCCCGCCGGGCGCCCCCCGCTTTGCCGCGTGGCCGGTTCCATCCTACAGTGAGGCGCGAGGCCAATCCAAGCAGCGGGGGTCGTCCATGGAATATGTCTGCGACGCACCACACAAGCGAACCTGGTTCCGCCTGATGACCGAGGGCGAGGCGATCGCGGAATCGTTGGAAATGAAGCATGCGGTAGAAAAGCACTACCGCCGCGAATGGGAACGCGCCGCCGAGGCGTTCCACCCAAAGACATCGGTGTTCATCGAGCAGGATATCGGCAAGGAGGACCACATCCGGAGATCGATGCCGATGTTCCTGACCCTGCGGGATGAGGAGGGCAGGGCGCTAGTGACGGCCATGCTGCCGCCGAAGGGCAAGGGCCATGGCGGCTGCATCATTGTGGGGCCTGGCAATTCCGATCCGTATCCCGAACATGCGGATGCCATCCGGGCGCTGGCCGAACATTTCGGCCTGAATCTGGACCGCAGCAGTTGCTACCCCTATCGTCGCTGAGCCAGACAGGAGCATCAGCCATGGCCATCACACTCGACCAGTTCGCCGCCGACTGCCGTGACGCGCTCAAGGCCCATCCCGGCACGCCAGGGCGGGAGAAGGTGCGCGACCTGGTGAAGCAGGCGCTTGCCGATCCTGAATTCGTGGCCCAATACATCCCGCCCGGCATACCTGAGCGTCATGTCCTGTATGAAGACCCCGACCTCGGCTTCACCATCCTGGCGCACGGCTACACCGGACCGAAGGGGAGCAAGCCGCACGATCACGGGCCATCCTGGGCCATCTATGGCCAGGCCTTCGGCGAAACAATCATGACCGACTGGGAATGCATTGCGCGGCCGACCGACACGGCTCCCGGCAAGGCTGCGTATCTCCGCGATTACGTCATGAAGCCGGGCGACGCATATCTGTACGACGTCGGCGCCCTGCACTCCCCCGAGCGCAAGGATGATACGCGCCTCCTGCGGATCGAGGGTATCAACATGGCGAAGGTCAGGCGCTTCCCCTATGAAGCCGTGGAAAAGGCACAGGCGGCCGAGTAGCCCAACCGTCATCATCTGGGCGGGTGGGCTTGCCCCGCCCATCCTCCGCCCGATGGCGGTGCCGCCATCCATTTCATGACAGTCGAAACGCACGTAGCCAGGTCAAGCTCGGCTACAATGGTGAGGGCATGACGCGCCGAGGCGGCATTTCTTCGCTGCTATCCTCTCTTGGCAGCCTGGATCGACTCCCCGACAATCTGAACGATCCGGTCCAGCGTCGCTTCCGGTGTCGGCAACGGCGGCGCGAAGACCAGCGTATCTCCGCTGGCCGGCGGTCCGTCCGCGGCCGCACGAACGCGCAGGATCAGCCCGCGCGTCATCGCTTCGCTGACCACCTTCGCGCCCAGGCCCTTCGCCGGTGCCTTGCTGCCCTTGTCGGTGACCAGTTCGATCGCAGCCAGCATCCCAATGCCGCGCACCTCGCCCACCGAGGCCAGGGACGACAGCGTTGCGAGCCCCGCCCGGAACCGGTCGCCCTGCACCCGGGCGCGCTCCACCATCCCTTCCTTCTCAATGATGTCGATGTTCGCTAACCCGACCGCGCAGCAGACCGGATGGCCCGAGTAGGTGGCGGCGTGCATGAACTTCTCATCCGCCGGCGCGTCCAGGATCACATCATGCAGGCGCCTGGAGACAACCACGCCGCCCAGCGGTAGATAGCCGCTGGTCACGCCCTTGGCGAATGACATCAGGTCGGGCTTTACCCCCCAGTGACCCAGCCCGAACCACTGCCCAGTGCGGCCGAAGCCGGTGATCACCTCATCCGCGATCAGCAGCACGTCATGCCGATCGCAGATTTCGCGCAGCCGTGGGAAGTACGTCGCCGGTGGCACGATCACGCCGCCTGAGCCCATGACCGGCTCCGCGATGACGGCCGCAATCGCGTCCGCGCCCTCGGCCTGGATCGCTTCCTCGACCGCATCCGCCGCCCCAAGGCCGGCATCATCGTTGCCCGGCCAACGGTACGGGTATGGTGGCACGACCTGCAGGAACCCCGGCACCACGGGGCCGAACATCTTATGGTAGTTCGGCAGGCTGGTGGCGCTCATGGCCGCAAGGGTGACGCCATGATACCCATAGCGGCGAGAGATGATCTTGACCTTGTTCGGCTTGCCCAGCCGCTTCCAGTGATAGCGGGCGAACTTGAACGCACTCTCGTTCGCTTCGGCGCCGCCGGTGGTGAAATACACCGCCGCCATGTTGTCGTATGCCAGGCCGACGATGCGCTCCGCCAGCCGGATCGCCGGCTCATTGGTGAAGCCGGCGTAGGCGGATGCATAGGCCAGCTTCTCCATCTGCGCCGCTGCCGCCGCCGCAAGCTCCTTCCGCCCATGCCCGATGTTGACGTTCCACAACGCCGATAGCCCGTCGATGTACGTCCGGCCATCGGCGGTCCGCAGCACGGCACCTTCGGCTCCGACGAAGACACGCGGGTCGGCATGATCCTTCGGGTGATGCAGCGGGTGGATCAGGTGCCGGTGATCAACTGAAACAAGCTGGTCGCCGGTCTGCGAGAGGTCATCCATTGGTCGAGCCCTTTCCGTCGCGCGCAGGGTAGGCCATCGCCGTTCCTGTTGAAAGCGGCCCGACCGGTCCGCACGGTCAGGCGTGCTGCTGGAAGATGGATGCAACCTCGGTATGCTCTGGCACGCGTCCATTCGGCGTCAACCTGTCCACCACGCCGGGCAGCACGCGTGACAGCTCCGCCAGCAGGTCCTGCTCGCTGATGCCGGCATGGCGCGCCAGTTCGCTGACCGTGGTCTGCCCGAGTGCCGAACCGAGCTGGTCGGGCGCGATGGGCTGGTTTGGTCCGTTGCTGACCCAGGAATTGGCCACCTGGCCCTGGCCGCTTTGGTTGAACTGCTGCAGCAGTCCGCTCAGGCCGCCTAGGAACCCGCCGCTAGCCGCTCCGCCGCCGCCGAGCATACCGGCTGCCTGCGATACCAACCCCCCGAGGAACCCGCCGCCCCCCTGGCTGCCCTGTGGCGCTGGTGTCTCTCCCGCCTGACCAATGCCCGTCTGGCCACTGCCCGTCTGTCCCAGCATCCTACCGACCAGCAATGCACCGAGTGCCAGCATGACCGGCTTCGAAATGTTACCGCCAGGAACCGCGTCGTCAAAGAACCCCATGAAAGCCTCCGTCGTTGAACAAGCCGGCCGGGCCGGCAAGGTCGCTCGAGACCGGGGCATGAGCCCGGGTATGCACTTCATGAGGCGCCCGTCTTCAGGCCCGTGCAGCGTGCCTCATTGAACAATACGAGAAAGGACTGAACTGATGTCGATCATCGCGTGGATCATACTAGGGTTGATCGCCGGCTTTATCGCCAGCAAGCTGGTCAACAATACGGGACAGGGCATCGTCCTTGACATCGTGCTGGGTATTGTCGGCGCCATCGTCGGTGGATTTATCTTCAGCTTCTTTGGCGCTGCCGGCGTGACGGGATTTAATGTCTGGAGCCTGATCGTCGCCATCGTCGGCTCGATCGTGGTGCTATGGATCTACCATATGATCGCCGGCCCCCGATCCGTCTGAGCCGGCAGGGGCGCTGATCATGGGTGTATGCCCACCGTGAGGACGGTGTGATGGCAACCTGTCAGCGCCCCCAGCCACAGGCACCCGACCGCCAATCGGCATAACGAAGATTTCATCATCGCGGCACTCTGGCCGCGAGGTGATCGCCCTTGCCGGTGCATTCCTGCTTCCTGATTCATCCTGCGTCCCTCGGACTTGGCGGCCGGCGCGGGTGGGCATGCGGCAGGCATCAGCCGCGCAGCAGCAGACCCGGCCATAGCCAGCCGGCCAGTATCAGCACCAGCGCCGCGACTGTACCGGCAAGGATGTCGTCGGCCATGATCCCGAACGACCCGTGCTGACGGTCAGCCCATCCAATAGGCCCCGGCTTGGTCACGTCAAGCAGCCGGAACAGGACAAATGCGGCAAGCAGCCCAGGCACGCTCGGACGCGCCAGCCCCAGCAGCGCAATCCACTGCCCGGCGAACTCATCGATCACCACCCAACCGGGATCACCACGGACGTCCGCCCGCTCCACCGCCACGAACCCACCCGCCGAGGCCAGTACGGCCGCCAAGGCCACCAACCACGGTGAGACCGCCAGCAGCCCCGCGCCGACCACCACCGCGACAGCCGAGGCCACCGTGCCCGCCGCCACCGGCGCATAGCCCGCACCAAACCCCGCCGCGACCAGCCGCCACGCCCGACCCGCAGGGGACGCGGTCAATGGGTCCACGGTGTATTGGACAGGATCGGTGTCGGATCGTTCAGCTGCGCCCGGTACATGACGACATTTTCCGTGACGCGTTGCACGTAGTTCCGCGTTTCGTTGGACGGTATCAGCTCGATCCAGTCAACCATGTCAACCGGCCCGGTACGTGGGTCGCCGTTGTCGCTCAGCCATTGGCCCACCCGTGTCGGACCCGCGTTGTAGGCGGCCGCGGCAAGCGGCAGGCAGTTGTCGAACCGGGTCAGCATGTCCTGCAGATATCTGGTGCCCAGCCGGATGTTCTGCGTTGCATCGGTGGTCAGTGCGGCCAGGGCCACCGGTATGCCAAGCTGCTTGCCGACAGCCTGGGCCGTGGGCGGCATCAACTGCATCAGCCCGCGTGCGCCCGACGGACTCACTGCGCCAATCTCAAAGCTGCTCTCCTGTCGCATGATGCCCAGGGAGAATGCCGGGTCGGGCGGAGTCGCCGGATGGTACGGCATGGGCCACCCAATCCCCGGCAGTATCACCCCATCGCGTCCCATGCGCCGAGCCACGAATACGGCACCATCCGGCAGCCCGGTTCGCAGGGCGAAGGTTGCGGTCAGGACACGCTCCGCCGGCACCGGCGCGATCTCATCCATGCGCAGCAGGAAGGCGCGCGCGCGGCGCGGATCGCCCCAGGCGATCAGCCACGCGCCGGCACGCAGCACCTCATGCCCCGTGAAAGCCAGGGCTGTGTCCTCAGTCCAGCTCGGCGCCTGCAGCGCGCGAATGGCGGCAGTAAGCTCTGCCTGACCATGACCCTCCACCAGGAAAGCGAGGTGGCCGTAGAACGTCGTCAGCCGTGTCGCCGCCCGCGCATAGTCAGGCTTCGGGTCCCGCCCGCGCGCCGCCTGTGTTCGGCCCAGCCAGTAAAACGCCCGCGCCTGCGTGATCACCGCCCGTGACTTCGCCAGATTCCGGAAGAACGGTTCGGCTTTCGCCGGGTCATGCAGCGCCCGCAGTGCGATGAAGCCCGCCAGGAAATCGGCTTCGGCCCGCTGCTCGTCCCCGCTCTGCCCATGCGCGGAGACCAGCGCGAAGGCACCCGCTGCGTCCCCGTCATGCAGCAGCTTGCGTGCCAGCATGTCGCGCTCAGCCCAGAATGCCGACAGGTGCCCCGGTGCCGCCTGCTGCGCCTGCACCCCCTGGCTGAGCCATAGTGCGAGCGCCGCCGCGGGACGGTCCGCGTGCCGCAACGCGCGCACCCGGTCGAGGAAGAGTCCAGGATCGGATTGCAGGTCCCGGGGCAGGGCGGTGATCAGGGCCTCGGCTTGCGGATCATCCCGCCTTGCGGCCAAGCGTGCCGCGGCTGCGGCATGGTGCCCGCTGTCGAGCCGCGCCATTTGGCGCGCCGCCCCGCTCGTGTCGCTCCAGGCCAGGCGCTGGAACCGCGCCCATTGGTCGTCGGCCGTGGCGATCCCGGCCCAGCGCCGCACAAATGCCGCTTCGGCCGCCGCACCATCGATGGCGTTGACCCACGCCTTGCGGGCGAGTGCATTGGCCTCTTCCGTGCGCCCGTTATTGGCTACAGCCTCGGCGCAGCGCAGGACCGCGCTGCCCAGCGTGGGCGTGGGGATGCACTGCGCCAGCACCGAGGCATCATCCGGATCGCTCGCGATCGCCTCCTGCCGTCGCCGCTCCAGCGCGTCCTGCGCGGGCCAGTCCGGGTTGCGCTGCATGAAATCGGCGATTTCCGCCGATGTCGCGGCCCCGGGCGCGCGCAGCCGCAGATACAGGACCAGTTTCTGCGCCACCGGATCGGCAAAGCGCGCCGCGGCGGCCTGCGCATCCGCCCACTTGTCGGCATGCACCGCCGTCAAGGGATTCTGCGACGGATCGAGCAGGTTTTGCGCGGACGCCGGCTGGGCCGCAAGCAGCAGCAGCCCAATTGCCAGAAAATGACGGTGCAGACGCATGGCTTCTTCTAGCGTACGCGCCAGGTCCGCTGAACAACTCTTTACGAATTCGATCTGGTCGGCGCTTTCCGAAAGCGGAACATTCCTATATCGCAAGATTATGTCCAGATCAGGGCATCGCCATTCCGGCATCGCGGCGCTTGCAGGGCATCCGCCACGCGCCTAGCTTCCCGTACTTGCGAGATAGCCTCCGACCGGGAGAGGGGATATGTTCAAGGGATCGCTCGTCGCGTTGATCACGCCCATGCGGGAAGATGGGTCCGTCGATGAGAAAGCCTACGCCGAATTTGTCGACTGGCAGATCAAGGAAGGCACCCATGGTGTCGTCCCGGTCGGCACCACCGGCGAGAGCCCCACGTTGTCGCACGAAGAGCATCGCCGGGTGGTGGAAATCGCCATCGAGGTCGCCAAGGGGCGCGTCCCGGTGATTGCCGGCGCCGGCTCGAACAGCACCGAGGAAGCGATCGCCCTGACGCGCCACGCCAAGGAGGTCGGCGCCGACGCTGCCCTGGTCGTCACGCCCTACTACAACAAGCCAACGCAGGAGGGGATGTACCTGCATTTCAGTGCCATCGCCGACGCGGTGGACCTGCCGATCATCATCTACAACATCCCGCCGCGCAGCGTGATCGACATGAGCGTCGAGACAATGGCGCGCCTCGCCAAGCACAGAAACATCATCGGCGTGAAGGACGCAACCGCCAACCTGACGCGCCCGCTGCACACCCGTCGTGCCTGCGGCGAGGATTTCTGCCAACTGTCGGGTGAGGATCACACCGCCATCGCCTTCAATGCCGCCGGCGGGCACGGCTGCATCAGCGTCTCCGCCAACGTCGCGCCGCGCCTGTGCAGCGAGATGCAGACCGCATGGATGGAAGGCCGCGTCAGCGATGCCATGACGATCCAGAATCGTCTGGTGCCGCTGCACGACGCGATGTTCGCCGAAACGAGCCCCGGCCCGGTCAAGTACGCGGCTTCCCTCCTCGGCAAGACCACCGAACGGTGCCGCCTGCCGCTCGCTCCGCTGATGGAGCCGACCCGCGCCCGCGTGAAAGCGGCCATGACTGAGGTCGGGCTGCTGAACTGAAGCTCCACCGCAACAACCGCTCAGCCGCCCGAT
>DASQVN010000462.1:0-18544 GCA_035640755.1 Rhodopila sp. | reverse complement strand
CACTCGCAGCTCAAGCCCCAGCTCTGCGACGAGAATGTCGCGGTACTGAATCATTTCGTGGAAGTCCCACGTCGTCGCGATGTGCAGGAACGGAAACGGCGGTCGGGCAGGGTGGAACGCCTTCCGCGCGATATGCATCATCACGGTCGAGTCCTTGCCGATCGAATACAGGAACACCGGATTGCGGAACTGGGCCACCACCTCGCGCATGATCTCGATCGATTCCGCCTCCAGCCGCCGCAGGTGCGGCGACAGGTTGCGCCCGCGTGGCGCATCGGTCTGCGCCGCATAGCGCGCGATCGCCGCCGCCAGCGGTGTGTCGGCTGTCTGCCGGAAGCGGGACGGCTCGCCCAGCAACCCCGGTGCGTCCGTCCGGTCGGTCGATAGAATGTCTGACATCACACACACCCCTGCTGGCAAACAACTACGAAACGAACCGATCTCGCATCAGATCAGCATCCGCGATCCGACCAGCGCCATGACAAGCGCCAGGATGCAGCGCAAGGCGAATTCCGGAACGCGTGAAACCAGGCAGCTCCCGATGACGATGCCGGGGACCGACCCGCTCAGCAGCAGGCCCAGCAGCGGCCAGTCGATCGTGCCCAGGATCCAGTGCCCGACGCCGGCCAGAAGCGTCAGCGGCATCGCATGCGCAATGTCCGAGCCGACCAGCCGCGGCATGGGAATGCGGGGATACAGCATCAGCAGCACCGTGGTGCCGATCGCGCCCCCGCCAACCGAAGTCAGCGTCACCAGAAACCCGATCGCCGCCCCCGCGGCGACCGTCAGCAACCCCCGGCCGCGCGGGTGCAGTGCCTGCTCGCGCCCGCCAGCCAGCCTCACGATCTGCGGCCGGAACAAAAGCACCAGCGCGGTAAGAATCAACGAAATGCCAAGAAACACCGAGATCAGCACATGCCCCGCCACCGTGGCGTTGCCCATCCAGCGCAGCAGAAGCAGCGTCGCCCCGGCCGCCGGCAGGCTGCCCAGCGCCAGCGTGCCGGTGATGCGCCAGTCAACCGTGTCGCGGAAGCCGTGCACCAGCGAACCGGCCGCCTTCGTCAGGGAAATCTGCAGCAGATCAGTCCCGACGGCGACAGACGGATGAGCGCCCAGCACAAGAACCAAAAGCGGCGTCATCAGCGAGCCGCCGCCAACCCCGGTCAGCCCGACCAGCGCGCCGACCCCGAAGCCGATCGACGGATACAGCAGATTCATCGTCACGGGGCAGGGGACTGAGCGGCGGCCCCACCACGACGGCATGGAGTGTTCCAGGCAGTATGCTGCAAAGATCCTGGCCTCGCCCGGTTGCGCCGTAATGGGCAAATCCAGGCGCCGCATCGGCGCCCTTGTTCTTATTGGCGCGTATATGTAATAGGCGCAACCATCAAAATGTTTCCATCGATACCCACAGCAACCGGCTACCGCTCGGCCGCGGCTCCATAGGTGCCAAGAAACAATCTGATTCCCCCCGCAACGACGCGATCTATTTCGGTATCGGATGGATCTGGCACCATCCCCAGCCGCCGCCGCAACACCAGATGCGACTGGCACAGATTGAAAAACTGCTCCGCCGCAAACGCCGGATCAGCCACACACAAACGCCCCCGCCGCGTCTCCTCGGCCAGCCAGTCCGCCATGAACCCGATCGCCCGCGCCGGCCCCGCCTCGAAAAACCCGCGCGCCAGATCAGGAAACTTCGCCGCCTCGGCAATCACCACCCGATAGATCGTCATCCCCGTATCCGACAGCATCATCGTCAGCATCCGCCGCCCGATCTCCCGCAGCACCGCCGCCGGGTCGCCGTCATGTCCGGCACCATCGAACACCCGCGCCAGGCTCCGCTCACACGCCTCGGCGACATACGCCGTAAACAACGCCGCCTTGCCGTCGAAATAATTGTACAGCGTCCCCTTCGAAACCCCCGCCCGCGCGGCAATCCGCGCCATGCTCGCCCCCTCATACCCGTCCGCCGCAAACACCGCCGCCGCACCACGCAGAATCTGCGCGCGCTTCTCCGCCGACAGCGACTCCACAGGGGCATCCATGCCGGCCAGCATCCCGGCTTCACCCGCGTTTGACAACCACCGCACTCCGCATTGACCGAACCGTTCGGTCAGACTACCCATCTGCCAGCCCAAGGCAACCGGAGCACCGCCATGGACGACCAGCCCCACACCTTCCACCCCGCCCCGGAGGAGGCTCCAACCCGTCCGCGCCCGCGCCGCCGCATCACCCGCGTCCTGCGCCTCTCCCTGATCGTCATCGCCGGGCTCGCCGTCCTCACCGGCGGCACCCTCTACTGGCTCGACGCCCGCCACTACGAAACCACCGACGACGCCTTCATCGACGCCTACACCAGCCAGATCGCCCCCCGCGTCGCCGGCCAGGTCACCGCACTTCTGTTCGCCGACAACCAGCACGTCACCGCGGGTCAGGTGCTCCTGCGCATCGATCCGCGCGACTACCAGGCCAGGCTCGACCAGGCGCTCGCCCAGCTCGCCAGCGCCGAGGCCACCCGCCAGCAGGCGCAGGCCCAGCTCGTCGCCCAGCAGGCCAACCTCCGCCAGACCGAGGCCAACATCGCCGTCGCCCAGGCCGACCTGGTCCAGGCCCGCCAGGACTACGACCGCTTCAAGACCATCAACCCGGCCGCCGTCACCCGCCAGCAGATCGACACCGCCACCGCCACCTTCCACGCGGCAGGGGCTCGGCTGGAAGCCGCCCAGGCCAGCCGCGGCGCGGCCGAGGCCCAGGTCCAGTCCGCCCAGGCCCAGCTCGCCGCCGCCGAAGCCTCCGTCAAGCAGGCCCAGGCCAACACCGAAACAGCCCGCCTGCAGCTCTCCTACTGCACCATCCTCGCCCCGGTCTCCGGCATCGTCACCCACCGCACCGTCGACCTCGGCAACTACGTCGGCCCCGGCCAGCCGCTGTTCGCCCTGGTGCAGGACGGCCGCTGGGTCACCGCCAACTTCAAGGAAACCCAGCTCGCCGACATGCGCCCAGGGCAGGAGGTAACGATCGACATCGACGCCGTCCCCGCCGAAACCTTCCACGGCCGCGTCGACAGCTTCCAGAGCGGCACCGGCTCGGTGTTCAGCACCCTCCCGGCCGAGAACGCCACCGGCAACTACGTCAAGATCGTCCAGCGCGTCCCGGTGAAGATCGTCTTCGAGGATGACCGCGTGAACGACTACCCGATCGCCCCCGGCATGTCCGTCATCCCCCGTGTCCGCGTCCGCTGACATGCCGACCCAGCCGCTGCCCCGCTCCGCCGCCGGCGACCGCAACCCGTGGCTCATCGCCGTCGTCGTCTCGATCGCCACGTTCATGGAGGTACTGGACACCACCATCGCCAACGTCGCCCTGCGCCACATCGCCGGCAGCCTGGCCGCCAGCCAGGACGAATCGACCTGGATTCTGACCAGCTACCTGGTCTCCAACGCCGTCGTCCTGCCGATCAGCGGCTGGCTCGCCAACGTCATCGGCCGCAAGCGCTTCTACATGATCTGCGTCGGCCTGTTCACCGCCAGCTCACTGCTCTGCGCCCTCTCCCAGTCGCTCGGCATGATGCTGTTCGCCCGCGTGCTCCAGGGCATCGGCGGCGGCGGCATGGCACCAACCGAACAGTCGATGTTCGCCGACACCTTTCCCCCCGAAAAGCGCGGCCAGGCCTTCGCCGTCTATGGCCTGACCGTGGTCAGCGCCCCGGCCATCGGCCCCGTCCTCGGCGGCTGGCTCACTGACAACTTCTCCTGGCACTGGGTGTTCCTGATCAACCTGCCCGTCGGCATGCTCTCCATGCTCCTGGTCGGCTGGCTGGTGGTCGAGCCCGAACTCTTGAAGCAGGAACGGCGCGCCCTGCTCGCCAAGGGCTTCGACATCGACTACCTCGGCTTCATCCTGGTCGCCACCGGCTTCGGCGCCCTGCAGGTCCTGCTCGACCGCTACCAGCTCGATGACGGGTTCTCCTCCAGCTTCATCCGCTGGATGGGCGGCATCTCATTCACCAGTCTCGCCTGCCTCATTGTGTGGGAGCTCCGCCACCCGCACCCCGTAGTGAACCTCCGCCTGCTGGGCTACCGCGCCTTCGGCATCTGCTGCGCGCTCATGTTCATGGTCGGCTTCCTGCTGATCAGCACCACCCAGCTCCTGCCGCAGCTCGCGCAGTCCCTGATGGGCTACGATGCCACCACCTCCGGCATGACACTCGGCGCCGGCGGCGTGGCGACGCTGCTGATCATGCCCTTCGCCGGCATCCTCACCGGCCGCGTCATCCAGCCCAAATGGCTCATCCTCGCCGCCGTGCTCGGCATCGGCGGGTCGATGATCCTCGCCTCCGGCCTCAACCTCGATATCGACTTCTGGACCATCTCGGCCACCCGCGTCACCCAGGTCGTCTGGCTGCCCTTCCTGTTCATCCCGATCAGCGCCGTCTCCTATGTCGGCCTGCCCGCCGACCGCACCAATGAGGGGTCGGCCCTGATCAACCTGATGCGCAACCTCGGCGGCGGCGTCGGCGTCTCCTTCGTCACCACGATGCTGGAGCAGCGCACGCAGTTCCACCATGCGCGCCTGGCGGAGCACATCACCGCGTACAACGGCTATGCCTGGCCCGCGCCGCTTGCCCAGATCGGCGCCGCGGTGCAAGCACAGGCCTCAATCATGAGCTATCTCGACGTCTTCTGGCTACTGGGGATCATTGCCCTGCTCGCCTGGCCGGCCGTACTTTTTCTCCCGCGCGTGCCGAAAGGCGCCGCCCCCGCCCACTGACCTGATCCCTGGATTTCCGACGATGGCCCCACATGTTGTGCCCGCCCGCAAGCCCGGCTGCCTGCGCCTGCTGATCCTCCTCGGCTGTGCGGGCCTGTCCGGCTGCACCATGGGTCCGGATTTCCAGCGCCCGGGCTGGGCCTCCCCCGCCTCCTGGTTCAGCGGCCCCAAGGAACCCGTCACCCCGCCGCCCAGCATCCCGGTCGCCGAACCAATCGACCCGGAATGGTGGAAGCTCTTCAATGACGACGAACTGACCAAGCTGGAACGCCGCGTCGCGTCCGAGAACCTCGACGTCAAGGTCGCCGCCACCCGCTTCGCCGAATCCCGCGCCCAGCTCGTCATCACCCGCGCGCCGCTGTTCCCGTCGCTGAACGCCAACGCCTCCTATACGCGTGAACAGGCCAGCAACAACGGCCTGTTCGCCGTCGTCCCCAGCGCCGCCGGCGCCAAGGGCGCGAACGGCGCCTCCGGCAACTCCGCCGGCGGCCTGGTCGGCCGCGGCCTGGCACCCTTCGACCTCTACCAGGGCGGGTTCGACGCCTCCTGGGAACCCGACCTCTGGGGCAACGTCCGCCGCGCGGTCGAGGCCGGCACCGCCGACACCCAGGCTGCCCAGGACGCCCAGCGCGCCGCCCTGCTGTCCAGCCTGGCCGAGGTCGCGCGCGACTACGTCCAGCTCCGCGGCGTCCAGGCGCAACTCCAGATCGCGCGGGAGAATGTGCGCACCGCCCAGCAGAGCCTGAATCTCACCCAGCAGCGCGCCACCGGCGGCGTCACCACCGACCTCGACGTCGCCAACGCCTCCGCCCAGCTCCGCACGACCCTCGCCCAGATCCCCTCGCTCGAGCAGCAGGAAGCCGAGGTGATCAACGCTCTCAGCCTGCTCCTCGGCCAGCCGCCGAATGCCCTGCGCGAAGAACTCGCAACCCCGCACCCGGTCCCGCCGGTCCCGCCGCGCGTTCCGGTGGGCGTCCCGTCCGAGCTCGCCCGCCGCCGCCCCGACATCCGCCAGGCCGAGGCCCAGTTGCACGCCGCCACCGCCAACATCGGCGTGGCCGAGGCCAACTTCTATCCGCAGCTCACCCTGACCGGCAGCTTCGGGCTGCAATCGCTCACCTTCCAGCATGCCTTCGACCTGGCCTCGAAGCAGTACGCCGTCGGCCCCGGCCTGACCATTCCACTGTTCCAGGGCGGCCAACTGCGCGGCACCCTGCAACTGCGCCAGGCCCAGCAGCAGGAGGCCGCGATCAACTACCAGAAAACCGTCCTTCAGGCCTGGCACGACGTCGACAATGCGCTGACCGCCTACAAGGCCGAGCAGACGCGGCGGGACGAGCTGGTGCGCGCGGTGGCCGAAAATCGCAGGGCGCTCAGCCTGGCGCAGAGCCGTTATCAGCAGGGCGTCGCCGACTTCCTGCAGGTGCTGGACGCCGAACGCAGCCTGCTTGCGACCCAGCAGCAACTGGCCACCAGCACCGCAACCGTGTCATCGAACCTGGTCGCCCTCTACAAGGCCCTCGGCGGCGGCTGGGAGCTCGACATGCCGGAACGGAAGACGGCGGCGCAGTAGCAGCCGCGCGGGGAATGTTACCGCGTTAACCAATCATTAACCTGAGCCAGCCATATTGCACGCATGTGCGTGCGGGACCGCCCGAGCTGGACATTCATCCTCATCCTCATGCTCGCGGCCGCCCCGGCCGCGCCAGCCCACGCCGACATGCTCGACTCCCTGCTGCCGCCGGGCGTCCCCGGCTTCGACACCCAGCCCGGCGTCACCGTCCAATCCCGCCTCCATCCCGAACTGCAACCCCTCGGCCTCCATTTCGGCGCCTTCCGTTTCTACCCGCGCCTGGACGAAAGTACCGGCTTCGACACCAACGTCCTGCCCGGCGCCTCCCACCGTGGAAGCTGGGAAGTCATCACCGCCCCCTCCCTCGTCATCGGCTCCGACTGGTCCACCGACGCCCTCGGCGCCACCCTCGCGCTGACCGACACGCGCTACCTGGCGCTGCCATCGCAAAGCCGCACCGACGGAACCGCCTCGGTCGGCTGGCGGCTCGACCTCGGCCGCAACCAGTTCACCCTCTCCGCCGCCCACCTCTCGCAGCATGAGGACCGCGGCCAGGTCGGCACCCTGGCGTCAGACGAGCCCGTCGCATTCAAGGCCGACACGATCGGCGCCACCTACACCGCGAACGACGGCCGCTGGACCATCGAGCCCGGCCTGCGCGTCACCAACTGGCTGTACGACAACACCACCGTGCTGGGCGTCCCCACCAGCCAGGCCTATCGCGACCACGTCACCGCCCAGGGCGATGTCACCCTGCGCTACGAATGGGCACCGCTGCGCAACATCCTGTTCGTCGTGCACGCCCTCGGCCAGGACTACACGAGCATCCCGGCCGGCCAGCCCAGCCCCGACTCCACCAGTGTGCAGATCCTCTCCGGGATCAGCGACAACGCCGACGCCGTCTGGCACTGGCGCCTGCTGCTGGGCGGCGAAACGCGCGGTTTCACGAGCCCCCTCTACCCACGCCGCAACAACCTGATCGCCGAGGCCGGCCTCGGTTGGGAACCCAGCGGCTTCACCTCCATCGGCGTGACGCTCAGCCGCGAGAGCACGGACGCCGCCCAGGCTGGCGTCTCCGGCCTGATGCTCACCACCGGCCGCCTCACCATCGACCACGAATACTTCCGCAACCTCCTCCTGCGCGCCTCGCTCGGCCTGCAGCAGGCGGACTTCTTCGGCGGCGGGCACCAGAACGGCATCGTCGCCGGCCTCGGCGCCACCTGGGTGATGAACCGCTCCATCCGCCTGTCCGCCACCTACGACGATACCAGCCTGCACGGCACCAACGATCCCGCCCAGGGCCTCATCGGCAGCTATCACCGCGGCATCGGCCTGATCACCGTCCGTCTCGGGCTGTAGTCCGGCGCGTGATCGCTTGATTGAGCAATCATGCGGCTACTCCCCCAGGATATCCGCCGCCGCCGCGATCAGCCGTCGCACGTCGTCGTCCGTCCCAACGGTGATACGCACATAGGGCGCGGTGCGCGGCGTGTTGAAATGCCGAACCAGCACCGCGCGTTCCCGTAGCGCCGCCGCGACGTCCGACCCGCCCCGCGCCGGATGCCTGGCGAAGACGAAATTCGCGCTCGAAGGCAGAACGACGAAGCCGAGCCTGATCAGCGCCCGCGTCATCGCTTCCCGGCCGGCAATGACCCTGGCACAGCTCTCGCGGAAGTAGATTGCGTCGCGAACCGAAGCCGTCGCGCCCGCCTGGGCGGGGCGGCCGAGTGGGTAGGAGTTGAAGCTGTCCTTGACGCGGCGCAGCGCCTCGATCAGCCCCACGTCGCCAAGCGCATAGCCGACGCGCAGGCCGGCAAGGGCGCGCGACTTCGACATCGTCTGCACGACCAGCAGGTTCGGATGATCGGCGATCAGCGGAACCGCGCTCTCGCCGCCGAAATCGACATACGCCTCGTCGATGAGCACCGGGATGTCGGGGTGCTCCTCCAGCAGCCGGGCGATTTCCGCGCGCGGCAGCGCGATGCCGGTCGGCGCGTTGGGATTGGCGATCACGATCGCCCCCGCCTCGCGCCGATAGTCCTCGACCCTCACGCGCATTCCCTCGTCCAGCGGCATGGCCTCGCAGGTGAGGCCGAACAGTTGCGCCCACACGGGATAGAAGCTGTAGGTAATATCCGGAAACAGCAATGGCTTCGGCTTTTTCAAAAGCGCGACGAACGCATGCGCGAGCACTTCGTCCGAACCGTTGCCGACGAACACCTGCTCGGGCTTCACGTGATGATGCGCGGCGAGCGCCTCGCGCAGCTCCGCCGCCTCGGGATCGGGATACAGCCGCAGGGTGTCGGCTGCCGCGGCTCGTATCGCTTCCAGCGCAAGCGGCGACGGACCGAACGGGCTTTCGTTGGTGTTGAGCTTCACCAGATTGGCGATGCGCGGCTGCTCGCCGGGCACATAGGGCGAAAGCTCACGCGCAAGCTGGCTCCAGAATGGGTTCATCGGGGCAGGCCCCAAGTGGGTGACGGTCAGCGGGTGACGGTCGCCGAACCTAACGCGACGCGGCCGCGTTCGGTAGCCACGTCGCTCCGTTGCGGATTTCATTCTCCACCACGCGCCTCAACGCAGGACTACCGATTGATCGGCGAGGCCGCGGCCACCGGCCGCGTCAGCACTTCCCGCATCAGCCGCCGCAGCAGGGACCCCCGGTGCGCCCGGTCATTGCGCTGCAAGTACAACCATCCCGGCCCGGCAACGCGCGGCAATGCAGCCTCCGGCCCGCCCATCGCCGCCGCCGCCCGGATCGCCCGCACGGTCTGCCAGGCCATCCCGTTCCGCACGCCCTTGACCAGATACCCGCCGACCCGCGGCGCCAGCGCGAGCCACGACCGGTCCTGCTTGCGCTCGATATACAGCCGGTTGCGCACCGCATGGAACCAGCGCGACTCGCTCCAGCCCACCCGCCGCTCCGCCGAAACCGCATGATGCACGGCAATGTCGCCGCGGTAGCGCACTCGCCAGCCCAGCGCGATGGCGCGCAGGCAGAAATCATACTCCTCCCAGCAGAAGAACAGGGCAGGGTCGTAGCCGCCCGCCTGCTCCCACGCCGCGCGCCGGATCGCATGGCCGGCCCCGACGAACGTCACCGCGTCGAAACTCTCCGCCGCGCACGGCAGCAGGCTCGCCGGGTAACCCCAGGACGAAAGATCGTCCGCCGACCCGTCCCGTGTCAGGATCCGGCACCCGACCGCACCCAGCCGCGGCTCCGCATCCAGCGCCCGCACCAGGCTCGCCGCCGTCTCCGCCGTGGCGAACGTCGCGTCATTGTCGAGCCCGATGATCACCCGCCCGTGCCCGAGGCCCGACAGCAGGTTGCGCCCCGCCGCCACACCGAGGTTCCGTTCAACCGCCAGAAGCGTGACATTCCCGCTGCCCTCCGCCGCCGCCCGCAGCCGCGCCAGCCCCTCGGCCGAGGACCCCTGGTCCAGCACGAACACATGCGCCGCGAGTCCCGTCTGCGCCCGCGCCGACGCGATTGCCGCCAGCGTCTCCTCCGTCCGGTCCAACGTCAGGATGATGATGTCGGCGTCATATGGCCCCCCAGGCGTCTCCCCGGGCGCCCCCGCCAGCGGCGGAACCGGACCCGCCAGATGCCGCACGTTCATTCCGGAACCTCCAGCGGCGGAATCGTCAGGTAGGCAATGCGCTTGTATTCCGTCCGTCCGCGCGCCACGGCATCCAGGATCAGCCCGCACACCGCCGACAGTACCGCCAGCAACACCAGCCCGGTCGACAGCAGCGCCGTCGGCAGCCGCGGCACCAGCCCGGTGCGCAGGAACTCCGCGACGATCGGCAGCCCGAGCCCCACCCCGGCCGACAGCAGCCCGAGTCCCGCCAGCCCGAACATCGGCAGCGGCCGCTCGTGCTGGATCAAGGTCAGGATCGCCCGCAGGATGCGAATCCCGTCGGCAACCGTGTTCAGCTTGGAATGCGACCCCGGCATGCGTCCGCGATACGGCGCGAAGACCTCCCGCGTCGGCATGCGCAACGCCAGGGCGTGCACCGTGAATTCGGTCTCGGTCTCGAACCCGGACGACAGGGCAGGGAACGACTTGACGAAGCGCCGGCTGAACACCCGATAGCCCGACAGCAGGTCGCTGATCCCCTGGCCGAACACCCAGGCGACGATCCGCGTCAGCAGCGCATTGCCGAACCGGTGTCCGAACCGATAGGCCTGCCGCTCGGTGTCCTGCCGCGCGGCGCTGACCATGTCGAGCTGCTGCTCGACCAGGAGCCGCAGCATCCGCGGCGCCGCCGCCGCGTCATAGGTGCCGTCGCCATCGACCAGGATATACGCGTCCGCGTCGATGTCGGCGAACATCCGCCGCACCACGTGCCCCTTGCCCTGCAGCGCCTCCCGCCGCACGATCGCGCCGGCCGCCTTCGCGCGCAGCGCCGTATCATCGGTCGAGTTGTTGTCGTAGACGTAGATCACCGCATCGGGCAGGTGTTGCCGGAATGCCGTTATTACGCTAGTAATGGCCGCGCCTTCGTTATGGCACGGGATCAGCACCGCGACCCGCGGCTGCATCGGCCAGGGACTGAACCCGGCCGCCGCGGCCGCATCCGCCCAGCCCGCCGCCGGATGCCGGCGCAGCTCCTGGCCCAGCGCATTCCTAGACGGAATCGCGGTCATCGGCCCGCCCTAATACGCATTGCGCATCAGCAGCACGGTCACCGCCGTGCGCACGATGATCGCCAGGTCGCGCCGCAGGCTCCACATCGCTATATACTCGAGGTCGCTGTCGACCCGATGCAGCAGTTTCTCCACGGTATCGGTCTCGCCGCGCCAGCCACGCACCTGCGCGAGCCCGGTCATCCCCGGCTTGACGCAATGGCGCTGGGCGTAGCGGTCGGTGATCGTCTCGAACGGCCGCCCGGCCGCGCAGGTGCCCGGCGCGTGCGGACGCGGCCCCACCAGCGACATCTCGCCGCTCAGCACGTTCAGAAGCTGCGGCAGCTCATCGAACGAGGTGCGGCGCAGGAACCGTCCCAGGCGCGTCACGCGCGGATCATCCCGCGTCGCCTGCCGGCACATCCCCGCCGCGTCCGCCGCGCCGGCGCGCATGGTGCGGAATTTCAGCATGGTGAACGGCCGGTTGTGCAGCCCGATCCGCTGCTGCCGGAACAGGGCAGGGCCGTCGCCCTGCAGCCACATCACCGCCGCCACCACCACCATCGGCACGCCCAGCAGAAGCAGCGCCAGGCTCGCCAGTGCCACATCGGTCACCCGTTTTACCGCCGCCTGCCGCGGCGGCAACCCCACCGTCAGTCCGCTTACGTCGCCAAGCGAAAACGGCGCGACTTCCGCCGCCGGAGTCACGAAATCCAGATTCTGAAATGCAATCGTTTGCAGGGCGGACATTGTTGTCGCATCAAGAATGTGTCGATGCGTGCGACTGTCGAATGAAACCCGTTATCAACAGGTTAACGACGCCTACAGGAGTACCCCGCCCGGTAAAAAATCACCTTACCCTACCCGGCGCGGCCGGAACGTACAACGAAACCCCTACCGCCCGGCATTCCCGGCATTCTGCTGCGGCCCCGGCAGCGCCTGCCCCCCGGCACCAGCCCGCGCCTGCTGCAGCAGCGTGCTGCACCGCGCATCCTCCTCGGCCGACGTGCCGAACTGGATCGTCGGCAGCACCGCGAGCGGCACGAACAATACCCCCAGCCCCGCCGCCGCGCCGGCCCGCGCAGCCACTTCTGCCCCCGGCCGGATCGCCGGGTTCTTGAACGTGCCGCCGACATGGATGCGCGTCGGCAAGGAGCCGATCGAGAAGTGCTTGGCATCCGTCTTGAGGTCCAGATCAACCGTCTCGCGCCCCAGATCGACCGTCCCGCCCACGTTGGTGATCGCCTCCTTCGTATCCAGCGTGAGCGCCCGGAAGTCCACCACCCCCTGCTGCAGCACCAGGTCGCCGACGAAGCACTGCACCTGCGTCTTTTGCGGCATCCCCAGCGCCGAGAGCAGCGCGTTGCCGAACTCCAGCCCGGTCAGATCGACCAGCAGCGCCGACAGGTCGCCGCCCGCCATCGCCATCTTGACCTCGCCGTTGCCGTGCCCGAGCAGCGACGCCACCGAGTTGCCCGTGGCGTCGATCGCCCCCACGCCGCTGACCGCGCCAGCCCCCTCGAACGTGTGCGTCGCCGCCATCATGCGCGATACGTCCAGGTTCTGCATGCGCAGGTCCATCTTCGCGTGCACCCGGTCCTCAGCCTCCGGCGTCAGGTCCATGTTGCCGATCAGGCGCCCCTTGCCGACCCCGAAGCTGATCGGATGCAGCTTGATCCGCCCGCCCACCATGTCCAGTTCGGCCGCAAGATTATCGAGTGGCATGCCGCGCCCCGCGATATGCGCCGCCCGATAGCGCAGATAGATGTCGGCCCAGTGCAGTTGCGGCACATGGATCGGCTTGTCCGGCAGCAGGGATGGACTCTTCGCCGCCTTCGCCGCCTCCTGCCGCTGCTGCGGTGTGGCGTTCGCGGTCTGCGCCGTGCCCGGCGTCCCGCCGATGAACCCGGCCAGGTCGTTCAGATCGACGCGGTTCGATGCCAGGTCCAGACGCACCACTGGCTTCGGCTTGCCGTTCGCCCCCTGCGTCGCGCCCGGCTCCTCTGTGATCGTCCCGCCGATGTCGGAATTGCCGAGCTGCCCGCGGAAATCGGTCAGGCTGACGTGATCGAACCCCTGCACATCCAGCTTGCCGCCGATCCGGTACGCCGGCGTCTTCGGGATCGGGAAGCCGGCCAGCGGCTCCAACTGGCTGAAATCCGGCCCCTCGATCCGCATCGTGATATTCGCCCCCTTCAACGCCATCGGATCGCGCAGCGTCCCCTTGGCCGAGAGGCGCGTCTCGCCGTTGGCCAGCCCAAGCTCCACCGGCCACGGATGCTGTGCATCCCGCAGCGACAGCAGCGCGCCGCCTACGAAGCGCCCGGTGATCGGCGCCGCCGCATAGGTGCCCTTGGCATCGACCATGATCTTGGCATCCGGCCCGTCGCCCTCGGTGCGGATGGCGGCATCGAAATCCGCCCGCAGCTTGGGAATGACGAACCGCGCATCGCCGTCGCTGATCCGCACATCGCCGATCTGCGCCCCCGACCCGCCGCCCCTGCTGCCGCCGGTCTTCAGCCGGAAATTGGCATCACCCTGCTTCGTCTCCGCCACGTACAGCTTCGGCCGCTCCAGCGCGATCAGCGGAATGACGAGCTCCTTGCCCTCGATATAGTCCAGGATGTTGACCTTCAGTGTCAGCCGCCCGAGCCGCGCCAGCGGCGGCTCGCCCGAGGGCCACCCATCGGGATTGCTGACCACCACATCGTCAGCCGTGACCGTGATCGTCCGCCCCAGCCCGACATGCAGATGCGACAGCGTCACCGTGCGGCCAATCGCCGCCGAGGCGCGTGATTCCACAATTGGAATGAACCAGTCCCAGCGCCACACCGCGATCAGCACCGCCAGCAGAACAACGGGCACGCCGATCCACAACACTCGTCGGCTGACGTGATGCTTCGCCATGCCCGCGGAACGGCGCCCGCCGCCGCCGGTTCGCCGCTGCCGGCATCAACTGCAAGCGCGCGATCGTGTGCGGCGGACCGTCGGAACACGTGAATCGCGCGCTCGGACGCTACAACGGACGCTGCAGCGCCGCGATATAACCCCGGTTGTGCGTCGGCGACAGGTGCACCTCGTTCATCACCAGGTGCTTCGGCAGCATGGCGATATAGCGGATCAGGTCGCCGCAATCCGCCGGCTGCACCATTTGCGCACGTTCCTCCGGCCCCACCGGATTGGGCCGCTGATCGAGGATCGGCGTCGCCACCTCGCCCGGCAGGAACACGGTGGAGCGGATCCCGTTGACGCACTCCTGCATGTTCAGCCCATGGCTCATGGCGACCACGCCGTGCTTCGCCACAGTATAGATCGGCCCGCTCAGCCCGCCGATGAACCGCCCGGCCATCGAGGCCGTGTGGATCATCAGCCCATCCTTCTGCGCCCGCATGAAGGGCAGGGCAACCGTCACGCAGTACAGTGCGGCCGTCAGGTTGCCCTGCAGCAGGAAATCGATCCGCTCCGGCGTCAGCTTGTCCCAGTGCCGCTCGACGATGTTGACGCCCGCGTTGTTCACCAGGATATCCAGCCGGGCGAACGTCGCCCCGATATAGTCCCCGACCTTATCCACCTGCTCTGCCCTGGTCAGATCGGCCGGCTGCACATGCGCCCGCCCCGCTCCATGCCTCTCGTTGATCCGCCGCGCCACATCCTCCAGCGGGGCAGGGCGCCGGCCGGTCAGCACGACACTCGCCCCCGCGTCGCCCAGCGCCAGCGCCGCCGCCTCGCCAATCCCGGTGCCAGCGCCGGTGATCCAGGCGATCTTGCCCGTCAGGTCAGTCATGGATGGTTCCCCCAACACGCGTTCACGCGAAGTCTGGCGCATCCGACGCCCCAGGGCCAGCAGCGGGCCAGCAACATCGGCAGCCCAGAGCAATCGGCCTACAGAGCAATCGGCCTCCAGAGCACTCAGCCTGCCACGATGACCAACGGTTGGCACATCGGGCGTGATCTGCCATAACCGACCCATCATGCCGGATGAGAGGACACATGGCAACATACCGGGCAAAGGTCGGTGAGGGCGGGCGTGTCGTCATTCCAGCCGAACTGCGCCGCCAGCTCGGCCTTCAGCCGGGAACCGAAATCCTGCTCGATTCCGCCAATGGTGAGCTTCGCATCCGATCGGTTCAGCAGGCCGTGCGCCAAGCCCAGGCGATCGTGCAGCGTTATGTCTCCAACGACGTAGGCTTGGCTGATGAGTTGATCCGCGAACGGCGCGCGGCCGCCCAGCTTGAGTGACGAGCCGGTCGTTCTGGATGCGTCAGCCGTCCTCGCGCTCCTGCAGGGAGAGAGCGGCGCGGCCGCCGTTGCCAGCCTGCTCCCGCGCGCGGTCATCAGCGCGGTCAACCTGGCTGAGATCGTTGCCAAACTTATCGACGCCGGCGTGCCGGCCGATGCAGCGCGTACCGCGTTGGACGCGCTGCATCTGACAGTCCATTCCTTCGACCAGGACGCCGCCTACGCCACCGCGGCGCTCCGCCTCTCGACGCGGAAGGCCGGCCTCTCACTCGGCGACCGCGCCTGCCTCGCCTTGGCAGTGCGGCTGGCCGCGCCCGCCGTCACGGCGGACCGGGGCTGGACGACAATCACGACAGGACTGCCGGATCAGCTGCCAGAGATCATGCTGATCCGCTGAGCTCTGTACTCCGGCGCAGCTTCCACCGGAAGGCCAGCCGCAACTGCCAGGCAGAAGGCATCGCCCAGCGGCGATGCCTCAGCCGTAGCTCCGTTCAGCCATCACCAGCAACTTCGGCGCGGCCTGATGCGCCGCCCCGCAGAAACGTTTCCGGCTGTTGCCGCAACGCCCTACGGGTTGCAGGCCAGCGCGTTCGGATCGTCCGGGCTGGCGCCCGTCGGACTGGTGCACAACGGCCCCAGCCCGGTGTGCGCATCGGGCAGCGAGATCATCGCCAGCGGTCCCGCCCGGTGTTCGCCGTTGAACGGAGTCGGCTTCGTCTCGTCAAATCCGCACGGGGCCGCATCATGCGGATCGTTGAACCAGAAACCGACATGGAATGTATTGGTCGGCGCCAGTATCGTCGATCCGTCCGGACGCTTGTCACCATCAAAGCCGAAGATCTGGTCCAGCAGGATCGTCCGGATCGTCGCGTCGGCCTCGCCGTTCGAATCCGCATCCAGATCGGTCTGGTACCAGGCGAGCCCGAACCCTGGGAACCCGGAAACCGGTGCCCCCTGCGCGTCGAGCGAACTGCGCTGCACCGTGAACAGGTCAAACTTCAGGTTGGGCTTCAGACCGCTGACATGAATCCGCAGCGTATCGTTCAGGTTGCCGCGCCGGACCTTGACATTGGCCTGGGGCGCAGATGTGCCGTCGCTGGCCAAACAGGCGAGAAACGCCGGATTGGGCGCGAGGCTAAATGTCGCTTCCTGCGGCTTCTGTTGTGCGTGCGCCGCCGAGGCAACAAGGCACAGCCCAGCAGTGGCTGCTAAGAATGGTCGCATCTGTTTTTCCCTCTTCAGTTTGAGACTTGGTCGGGTCCGCGCAGTGCGGTCCGGCGGTATCTTTGAACTGTAGCCCGGAAGACAGTTGTCGCGATCGTGCCGAAACGTATTGAATTGCCGATGAACCGGAGTGTTGCAACACGGCTAGGTCGTCGTCGTGATGCGTCCGCTTGATGATGCTACATGATCTGTTGTGTCGAGTTCAATGGACTTTTCCAGACGTCACGTCAATTGGATTTAACCTTCATCAATTCATTACGTGTCGTCCGCAGGTCCCCTGGCCGGACTCGCCTAACCGTTGCGACCGCGCTAGACCCGCGGGTCCCGACAACGACCGGACGCCAAGGACCCCCCGCCCATGCCCGCCTACCGTTCCCGCACCACCACCCATGGCCGCAATATGGCCGGCGCCCGCGGCCTCTGGCGCGCAACCGGCATGCGGGACAACGACTTCGGCAAGCCCATCGTCGCCGTCGCCAACAGCTTCACCCAGTTCGTCCCCGGCCACGTCCACCTCAAGGACCTCGGTCAGCTCGTCGCCCGAGAGATCGAGCAGACCGGCGGCGTCGCCAAGGAGTTCAACACCATTGCGGTCGATGACGGCATCGCCATGGGGCACGACGGCATGCTCTACAGCCTGCCGTCGCGCGAGATCATCGCCGACAGCGTCGAATACATGGTCAACGCCCACTGCGCCGACGCCCTCGTCTGCATCTCCAACTGCGACAAGATCACCCCGGGCATGCTGATGGTCGCCATGCGCCTCAACATCCCCACCATCTTCGTCTCCGGCGGCCCGATGGAGGCCGGCAAGGTCGTCCACAAGGGCAAGACCCGCTCGGTCGACCTGATCGACGCCATGGTCGCCGCCGCCGACACCTCCAACACCGATGAGGAAGTGGCGGTTATTGAGCGTTCCGCCTGCCCCACCTGCGGCTCCTGCTCGGGGATGTTCACCGCCAACTCGATGAACTGCCTGACCGAGGCGCTGGGCCTCGCGCTCCCCGGCAACGGCACCCTCGTCGCCACCCACGCCGACCGGAAGAACCTCTTCCTCGAAGCCGGCCGCCGCATCGTCGAGATCACCCGCCGCTACTACGAAACCGACGATGAAAGCGTGCTCCCCCGCGCCATCGCCGGCTTCGCCGCGTTCGAGAATGCGATGACGCTGGATATCGCCATGGGCGGCTCGACCAACACCGTCCTGCACCTGCTCGCCGCCGCGCACGAAGGCCAGGTGCCGTTCACCATGCGCGACATCGACCGCCTCTCCCGCCGCGTACCCGTGCTGTGCAAGGTCGCCCCCTCGGTCCCCGACGTGCATGTCGAGGACGTCCACGCCGCCGGCGGCATCATGGGCATCCTGGGTGAGCTCGACCGCCACGGCCTGATCGACACCTCCGTCGGCTCCGTCCACGCCGAGACCCTCCAGGAAGCGCTGGCCCGATGGGACGTAATCCGCACGGCGGATGAAGCAGTGAAAACGTTCTACCGCGCCGCCCCCGGCGGCATCCCCACCACCGAGGCGTTCAGCCAGTCGCAGCGCTGGGACAGGCTCGACCTCGACCGCGAAAACGGCGTGATCCGCGACACCGCCCACGCCTTCTCGGCAGACGGCGGCCTCGCCGTGCTGTACGGCAACCTGGCCGAGGACGGCTGCATCGTGAAGACCGCCGGCGTCGATGCCGGCATCCTCACCTTTGCCGGCCCCGCCCGCGTGTTCGAAAGCCAGGATGCCGCCGTCAGCGGCATCCTCGGCGGCGAGGTGAAGCCCGGCGATGTGGTCGTGGTCCGCTACGAAGGCCCGCGCGGCGGCCCGGGCATGCAGGAGATGCTGTATACCACCAGCTACCTGAAATCGAAGGGCCTCGGGAAGCTCTGCGCCCTGATCACCGACGGCCGCTTCTCCGGCGGCTCCTCCGGCCTCTCGATCGGCCATATCTCGCCGGAGGCCGCCGAAGGCGGCCTGATCGGCCTCGTTGAGGACGGCGACACGATCGAGATCGACATCCCCGCCCGCACCATCAACCTCGCGGTGCCGCCTGAGAAACTCGCCCGTCGCCGCCAGGCCATGGAGGCCAAGGGGGCCGCTGCCTGGCAGCCCG
>DASQVN010000461.1:0-3463 GCA_035640755.1 Rhodopila sp. | reverse complement strand
CATGCCTCCGCCGCAGCGCCAGCAGGGCACGATACAGGCTGACCATCGAGCCCGGGTCGTCCCGCTGCGCGCTCAGCGGCGTGTCCAGGCCGATCCGCAGCCACGGCCTGCCTGTCGTGAATCCTGCGCCCGGCCCGAGCTCCCAGGGGAAGGGCGTACGTTGCGGATCACGCCCCCGGCCTTTCCCGGGCTCGCGCTTCTCGGCCGGATCCTGTATCTCCGCCTCGGGAATCAGCGTATCCACCATGCCCAGCTCGTCGCCCATGTAGATCGTCGGCGTGCCGCGCAACGTGAGCAGCAGCAGCGCTGCCATGCGCGCCTGTGCCACGCCGACGCGTGTGGCGATGCGTGGCCGATCATGGTTGCCCAGCACCCAGTTGGGCCAGCCGCCAGGCGGCAGCGCCGCCTCGTACCGGTTCACGATGTCGGCGATGGTCTGGGCGTGCCAGCCCTGCATGAGCAGCAGTTGGAAGTTGAACGGCAGGTGCGCGCCGCGCCCGCCGCGGCCGTAATAGGCCATCAGACGCTCGATCGGCAGATACAGCTCCCCGATCAGCACGCGGTCTTCGAATTCATCGAGCACCGCACGCATGCCCGCCACAAGATCTTGCACTTCGGGTCGATCGGCACTGTATAGCGGGCTCAGTCTATCGTGCGCGGGGCTCCCCGGTGCGTAACCGGGGTTCGGCGGATTGTCGCGGAACTGGTCGTCCTTGATCATCACCCACATGACATCGACGCGGAACCCATCGATCCCCCGCCGCAACCAGAACCGCAGCACCTCGAACATCGCCGCCCGCAGCTCCGGGCTGCGCCAGTTCAAGTCGGGCTGCGTCGGTAGGAAGGAGTGGTAATAGTACTGCCCGCTGGCCCCATCCCAACTCCAGCCCGGCCCGCCGAAATGGCTCCTCCAGTTGTTGGGCGGCCCGCCGTCGGCGGCTGCATCGCGCCACAGATACCAATTCCGCTTCGGATTGGTTCGGTTACGGCGGCTCTCGATGAACCAGGGGTGGCGGTCCGACGTGTGGTTGGGCACGTAATCCAGGATCACCTTCAGCCCACGTCGATGCGCTGCCTCGATCAACGCATCCATATCGGCCAGTGTGCCAAACAGCGGATCCACATCGCAATAATCACTGACATCGTACCCGAAATCGGTCATCGGCGAGGGGTAGATCGGCGAGATCCAGATCGCATCGACGCCCAGCCAGGCAAGGTAGTCCAGCCGCCTGGTGATGCCGCGAAGGTCGCCGATGCCATTGCCATCGGAATCCTGAAACGATCGGGGATAGATCTGATAGACCACGCCTCGTTGCCACCAGGCCAAACCCATCACTTCGCCTCCGTGCTCTGCCCTCGGGCGGCGCGCCGCACCCGCCCACGCGTTATCTGGCGTGCGCTGTGTAGGATGGAACAATGATCAACGACCTATGGTACAAGAACGCGGTCATTTATTGCCTGTCGGTCGAGACGTTCATGGACGCCAACGGCGACGGCGTCGGCGACTTCCTGGGCCTGATCCGCCGCCTCGATTATCTGCAAGGGCTCGGCGTCACCGCCATCTGGCTGATGCCGTTCCAACCATCCCCGCAGCGTGACGACGGCTACGACATCTCGGATTACTACGGGGTGGACCCGCGCTACGGCACTCTCGGGGACTTCGTGGAGTTCACCCACGGCTGCAAGCAACGTGGTATGCGGGTGCTGATCGATCTGGTGATCAACCACACCTCGGACCAGCACCCCTGGTTCCAGTCCGCGCGGCAGGACCCGGCCTCGCCCTATCGGGACTGGTATGTCTGGTCGAAGACAAGACCGGCCGACAGCAATGACGGCGTCGTGTTCCCCGGCGTACAAAAAACCACCTGGACGCGCGACAAGGTTGCAGGAGAATACTATTTTCACCGGTTCTATGAGTTTCAGCCGGACCTGAACACCGCCAATCCCGCCGTCCAGGCCGAGATCCTGAAGATCATGGGGTTCTGGCTGCAATTGGGTGTGTCCGGTTTCCGGATGGATGCGGTTCCGTTCGTGATCGCCCGTAAGGGGCCGGAGGTCACCAAACCGGTCGAACAATATGACATGCTGCGGACCTTCCGGGAGTTCCTGCAATGGCGCCAGGGGGAGGCAATCATCCTGGCCGAGGCCAACATCTTGCCGGACGATGATCTGCAGTACTTCGGCAAGGCGGGCGATCGCCTGCAGATGATGTTCAACTTCGAGGTCAACCAGACGCTGTTCTATGCGCTTGCAACAGCCGACAGTCGGCCTTTGGCGAAAGCGCTGCGAACGACCCGGACGCGCCCGGCCACGGCACAATGGGGCATGTTCCTGCGCAACCACGATGAGCTCGATCTGGGCCGCTTGACCGAAGAGCAGCGCAATGCCGTCTTTGCCGCATTTGGTCCGGACAAGGACATGCAGCTCTACGGCCGCGGCATCCGTCGGCGCCTTGCCCCAATGATGGAGGGCGACCGGCGCCGGCTGGAACTGGCGTACAGCCTGATGCTGACCCTGCCCGGCACCCCCATCATCCGGTACGGGGACGAAATCGGCATGGGCGACGACCTACGCCTGCCGGAGCGCAACTGCGCCCGGACCCCGATGCAATGGTCAGACGAGCCACAGGGCGGGTTTTCGGTCGTCAGCACGCCCGTTGCGCCGCCCATCAGCGAGGGCCCTTATGGCTTCCACTATGTGAACGTTGCCAGCCAGCGGCGCGACCCCAATTCGATATTGAACTGGACGGAGAGGCTGGTGCGCATGCGGAAGGAGGTGCCCGAGATCGGCTGGGGCGACTTCACCCTGCTGCAGACCGGAACTCCAGCGGTGGTGGCCCTGCGTTATGATTGGCGCAATAACGCAGCCCTGTTTGTGCACAATCTGTCCGCTCAGCCGCGGGAGGTGCGACTGGCGCCGGGCGCCAAAGGCTCACACGATGACGCGCTGATCAACCTGCTCAGCGAGGACCATAGCCATCCGGAAACCGACGGTATGCACCGCGTCCTGCTTGAACCTTACGGATATCGCTGGTTCCGCATTGGCGGTTTGGGCTACCTGCTGCGCCGTCCAACAGCGGGACCACTTCCCTCGTAGGTCGCATGACGGACATTCGTAAATTGGATCACTGAAATGTGGCGGTATGAGCGGCTGAATACATACGTGCCAATGGAGCGCTCAAGCCGCGGACATGCCAGCAGGCAGAGATTGTTGGATCCCGGTTGCTATCGCTGCTCCAGTGTCCTTCCCCACAACTTCTCTCCGTTGGTTTGGGTGGCCTGAAAAAGGCCAGCTTCCGCGCGGTTTTCGCTGTCATGGTTGATGCTTCGGAAGCGCAATGAGCGGTCAATTTGCTCTCCAATCGGCGTTCTCTCTCCGAAGCTTGGGGCTTGGCCAATTTACTCTACAAGCTTTTTGCTGAACATATTCAGCTGCTTAGAGCATTTTCAGGCTGACTGGAAAT
>DASQVN010000460.1:0-6057 GCA_035640755.1 Rhodopila sp. | reverse complement strand
GATTGATCGGCGCTGGCCGGTTTCGGCATAGCCGGTGCATGGATCCGAGCAAGCAAGTTGAGCGGCGGAAGGACGGAGATGCAGGTGATCGAACCGTCGGCGCGACAAATGGGGGCAGGTTAACGTCTCTGTTCCGCCTTCGTATATTGTCGGCCGTTGCGGCATGCGCTCCTCTGCTGACGGGCTGCGCCTTATCGGCACAGGGCGTTGCACGGGACCGCGCTGCCCTCTGGGCGATCGTGCATAATGTCTGCGTACCGGATCAGCAGATATTTGCAAACCCGGCCCCTTGTGCCGAGGTCAACCTCGCCGACGGCTACGTGATCCTCAAGGATCCCAACCCCTCCGCCCCGGCGCACTTCCTGCTGGTTCCGACGGCCCGCGTGACCGGGATTGACGACCCTGCAATCCTGTCGCCGGACGGGCCGAACTACTGGGCCCAGGCGTGGCACGCCCGCCGGTATGTCGACGAGCGTGCCGGCCGGATCCTCGGGCGCGATGAGCTCAGCTTGGCGATCAACTCCGTCTATGGCCGCTCGCAAGACCAACTGCATATCCATCTCGACTGCATCAATCCCGCAGTATCCTTGAGTTCAGATAATATCCAACAAGCGCCCGTCTCCACGTGCGGCGGCATATATGGTGGGGCTGAGAGATTTTCTGATATCGCCACGCATTCTGTTACGGCAACGTTACTGCTTTTGGCGCCAGCAGTAGATGTACTACCACGGTGGGAAATGATGGTGGGTCCTCAGTTTCCCCGCTCAAAGCCCGGACGCGGAACAAAGCTCATCAGCATATGCTCGAAACCGCCGTCGACAATGATCTCCTGACCGTTGACGTAGCTCGCACGATCACTCGCGAGAAAAAGCACCACGTCTGCCATGTCTTCCGGCGAACCAATACGCCCGAGCGGGATGGCCGCCGCCCGCCGCTCACTAATCTTCGGATCCTGGTAAAAGCTCTCGCTCATTGGAGTCCGGACCAGCCCTGGGCTGATGACGTTGCTTCGCACGCCATATGGCCCCCATTCCACGGCAAGCTGCCGCGAGAGCATGAGTACGCCAGCCTTGCTGACGCTGTAAGCACCGGAAAAGCCTTGCGCATGGCTGCCGGCGATTGAAGCCGTGTGCACAATGGCGCCTCTTCCGCGCTCAATCATTGCTTTTCCGAAGGCCTGAGCGCACAGCAGGTATCCCGTCAGATTGACCGCGAGCAGCATATTCCAATCCTCGGGCTTCACCGTGGCGAGTGGACTGGCCCGCAGTACGCCAGCGTTATTGATCAGAATGTCGCATGGCCCAAGTGCCTGCGACGCGCGTTCGGCCGCGGCGACGCTTGCGGGGTCGGCAATATCGCACTCAAGCGCCAGCGTCGTGGCACCGGTCCGTTCAACCACCTCTGCCGTGGCGCGGCAGTTTTCACCACTGTTGTCGAGCAGCACGACCGATGCTCCGGCTCGTGCCACCCCCAGTGCAACGGCCCGTCCGATACCACCGCCAGCGCCGGTCACGACGCAAACTCGGCCCTGCAGTCCAAGCCACTCGGCATTTCGGTCAGCCATCGCATTCCTCCTATGGTCGGGGCCCCAGACTAGCGCAGCGAGATTCATCAGGTTAGTGGCACTCGGAAGAGCAATGTGGATCGTGCCCGGCAAGGTGGTGGAGTCTTGGTGTAGCTTGAGCTGGCCGTGGGTCCGGAGAGCTGGTCGGCCAAAATCGGACAGGCCGATTCGTGGAATTTCTGCCTGAGAGCGGCGAGGATGCCGCGGATCAGGAGCGAGCATGACCAAGCGAACACGCCGGACCCACGCGCCGGCCTTCAAGGCCAAAGTGGCACTGGCGGCGATCAAGGGCGAGAAGACGCTGGCCGAGTTGGCGCAGCAATACGATGTGCACCCGAACCAGATCACCGCCTGGAAGGGACATCTGGTTGAGGCCGCCGCGGGCCTGTTCGGCTCGGGCGGGGCGGCGTCCGAGGCACCGCCGGCCATCGACGTAAAGACGCATCAGTCAGGCCCCGTGCCGCGGAGCGGGCCTGCGCAGCAGGCGGGCTTGGGTTTCCCTTCGACCGGAGGAACCATGAAAGGGGCCGGTGACGATGATGCTCCAGCCGACACTGTCCGACAGATCAAGTGCCGACGTTTACACCTGATCCCTCCCATGATCACGGTACCGGTCGTCTCCATTTAAATCGGCTTGCTCGCTCCCTGCCGATACTTGTTTATCGACGTAAAGCTTGAGCGTTCCGCGATGCGCGGCTCACGCACCCAGACCTCTCGGTTGGGATGCAATCCGCCACCCCGCGTCGCCGGAACTGCGGTCTGGCGGGCGCGATGCAGAAGGCGGGTGTCGGCGATGCCGCAGTTTGGATGAGTGCCGCCGTGGGCAGCTACCTCACTCTCCCAGATGGCCTTGCGCCGCACCGCAGTGTCCACGTCGTTCAGCGCCGTGCAGGTCAGGGTGTTCGAATTCAAATCAACGACGATCTCGTCGCCGTTCTCAATGAACGCAATCGGGCCGCCCAGCGCCGCTTCTGGCCCAACATGTCCGATGACGAGCCCCACTGAGCCCCCGGAAAACCGCGCGTCGGTCATCAGCGCCACGACGATGCCCCGCTCCCGACAAAGCGTCGTTATGCGGGAGGTGGGGTCCAGCATCTCCGGCATGCCTGGCGCGCCGCTGGGGCCTTCGTAACGGACGATGATCATGTCGTGGTTCTGCAATATCTCCGGCGTCTGGTCGAGCGCCGCCAGCAATGCCTGCTCGCCTTCAAACACCCGCGCATTGCCGCGGAAGATGTTATTTTCCAGCCCACCCTCGACGCCGGCCAGCTTCAGAATAGCCGAGAAATCCGGTGACAGATTGCCGCCTAGCACACGTAGACCCCCGGTTGGCTTGTAAGGCTTTGCTACCGGAAAAATCACCTTTCCGTCTGCGTGTCCGGCGCCCAGGCGGCTAACCTGGTCAGACAGCGTCTCACCTGTGCAGGTCATCACATTGCCATTTAGCAGCCCGGCCTTCAGTAACTCGCGCACAATCACCTGCACGCCACCCACGCGGTCTATGTCGACCATTGAGTGGTTGCCGTATGGCCGCGCGTCCGTCAGCACGGGAACGACATGCTGCGACAGGCTGTTGAATTCCTCGGGCGTCATGATGTCTTTCCAGAAGTTCCCATAGCCGGCAGCGCGCGCAATTTCCGGCGCATGTAGGGTCACGTTGGTCGACCCGCCGATGGCCATTGCCACGATCACAGCGTTGCGCAGTGAATCGCGCACAACGATATCCCGCGGCTTCAGGTCCTTCGCGATCATGTTGGCAAGATACTCAACAAGCTCGGCCGGAAACACATTCAACCGGCGCGCGTCATCGGACGCCGGCGCAACCATGTGCAGCGGCTGCATACCGAGAACGCCAATGAACGTCTGCAGCGTGTTGTAAGTGAATATACCGCCGCAGCTGCCAATACCCGGGCAGGCATGGCAGGCTATGTGGTGGCGATAGGCCGGATCAGGGTGCCCCGCAACCTGATAGGCGCTGACAATGTCCAGCGCCGCGCCCGTGTCCGGGTCCTGGCCGGGATGGATCGGCCCGTCGGACATAATAATGGCCGGCTGGTTGTGCTCCAGCAGTGCGGCGAGCGTGCCGACGGGCGGCTTGTCGCAAGCGACCACCGCTATCGTGCCAGCCAGACCGGTGGCCTCCAGGTGCTCGCACAGCGCGTCATGTGTCACCTCGCGGCCGATCAGCGAGTAGCGCATTTCGCGTGTGCCGTTGCGGATGCCGTCGGAGGTAGCGATGGTGTATTCGGGTTGCACCAAGCGCAGTGCGAGCTGATTCAGGCCGGTGCCGATGCGTCTTTCAATCACGCCTGGATTGCATCCACTTTCGCCATGACGCCGAGATAGCACTGGCTATCTCCTTTGGTGCCCACGACACCGACTGAGGGTTCATGGATCAACGCGGGGTCTGTCCCGAGTACCTGAGCCAGTCCAAACGTCTGAGCCGAACGGCCCGGGTGGCGATCGATCAGCACAATCCTGGAATTCGTCACGGAGTTGCCCTTTTGTGTTCTAGGATAAGTATGGCCGGCTGATCCATCGGCGCGGATGCCGAGACGATGCGCATGCGGCAGGTTTGCTCTAGTGTCAATCCGAGAACAAGTCTCCCAGTCAGCGACTTACGATCGCACCACGCTAGGAAGGGGCCGCCTTTGTTGGTTGGTGACAGCAAGTGACCGGCGACACTCAACGGCAAGCGCCTGATTCCACGCACTTGGTCTCGGATGGACACTTAGGCTGCGCGCCATTTGAGCTTCTCGATAACACCCAAGGCGTGATCTGGTGGGCCAGGGTCGCTTTGAAGTCCGCGAAGCCGAGCCGGAACTCCACATCTGGAGTCTTGTTCAGATACAGGATCATGTCGCCGGTCGTGCCGCGGAAGCTGAACAGCACGATGGCCGTCTGGTCGCCGGCACCCTCCGAATGCGCCTCGCCGTTCGCGGCAACCTATACGTAATGACCAAAACAGGTCGCAGTCGCTATCGGTGATCTGCAGCGGGACATGGGTCAACCCCCGTTGGCCGGCTGCGCACGGATATTCGGCATGCTGCATTGAGTGAATGGACAAAGAAGCCTTCCGCCCGCATCACTAAAGACCCGCCAATCCGGCGGCCATTGAACAGTTAAAAGGGACGAACTGTCGGTGCCTGACCTGTTTAGCCCATACACGCTCAAAGATATCACCCTGCGCAATCGCATCGCGATGTCACCGATGACGATGTATCGTTCTGACAACGGTCTAATGAACGATTTCCATGTCATGCTGCTTGGATCGCGGGCAGCAGGCGGCTTTGGTCTCGTGTTTCCGGAGCAACTCGCGATTTTGCCGGACGGTCGCACCGGAACGAGCTGTGCCGGTATCTACGATGATAACCAGATCGAGGCCTTGTCCCGTGTAACAGCGATCATCAAGGATATGGGCGCCGTGCCTGCCGCGCAGTTGGGCCACACCGGACGCAAAGGCAGTGAGCTGAAGCCCTGGGAGGGCAAATTGCAGCTGCCGCCCGACCATCCGGATGGCTGGCAGGTTCGCGGGCCGTCAGCCATACCCTATGGCGGCCGATACACCTATCCTGTCCAGGCCCTCACCGTGGAGGAGATCAAGGAGATACACCGAGCCTACGCTCAGGCAGCGCGGCGTGCGTTGGATGCTGGCTTCCAGTGGCTAGAGATGCATTTCGCCCATGGATACTTGGGGGCCAGCTTCTTTTCGCCGCTGGCAAATCAGCGCACCGATGAATATGGTGGTAGCCTCGATAACCGCCTCCGCTTTCACCGTGAGGCGCTGGACGCGGTTCGCGCGGTATGGCCTGAGCGCTTGCCGTTGACGATGCGTTTGGGGTCAGATGACTTCAACGAGAAGGGGGTCCAGTTCGATGACGCAGTCTGGGCCGTCGGTGTGATGAAGGAACACGGGCTTGATCTGGCCGATCTCAGCCTCGGCATAAACACTGACGACATGAAGGAAGCGCCGTTTAACGAAGTCGCTTTTATGGTGGAACGTGGCAGCCGCGTGCGTCGGGAGATCGGCATTCCCGTAGGGGTCAGTTGGAACCTAGGGTTGCCGACGGTGGCGGATCAGGTCATTCGGGAAGAGCTGATTGATCTGGTGCTTCTCGGCCGGCCGGCACTGTCGAATCCGCACTGGCCGGTTTGGGCTGCCCGTGAGCTTGCCCATAATGATCCATTCTCGTTGATCCCGCGGGATTGGTCATGGTGGCTGCGCAATCGCCCTGGCCCGGAAGGGTCGCTCGGCTGGCCTGCCGCCGGCACCAGCACCTAACTGTCAGGCCGCTGCCCCGTTCCGGTGCGAGAACGCCGTCTCCGCGCTGGTCACAAACTCCAGCAAACATGTCCTGCCATCTTCCGTCGCCCGTCTGGCACGCAGGATCGCAGCGCCGACGTCGTCCGGATCGGCCACCCTCTCGCTCCACGCGCCCAACGACCGAGCAGTGTCAGCAAAGTTCCCGCCCAGGTCCCGCGAGCGGTAAATC
>DASQVN010000459.1:0-3183 GCA_035640755.1 Rhodopila sp. | reverse complement strand
CCGGCGCTGCCGCTGCCGAAGCTCGGCGGGCGGAAGATGTCCACACAGGCAGGGTTCGGGGAAATCCTGGCAGAGATCGGGCGTGGGCAGGAGGAGCTGAAGGAGCTGGCGGCGCATATCATGACGACGTCGCCGGATGTGACGGTTTCGACCAATCTCGGGCCGTGGGTGAACCGGCGGGGGATCTTCGACCGGCATACGCGCAACGACGTGTTCCGGGACGCGAAGCTGGCCTCGGCGCAGCGCTGGGGAATGTCGCCGAAGGGGCAGCATGTCGAGCTGGGGATTGCCGAGCAGAACCTGTTCCTGCTGCTGGGGGCGGCGGGGCTGGCGCATGCGATGACGGGGGCGCGCATCCTGCCGGTGGGGACGGTGTATGATCCGTTCGTCAACCGCGGGTTGGATGCACTGATCTATGCCTGTTACCAAGATGCGCGGTTCCTGCTGGTCTCCACCCCGTCCGGGCTGACGCTGGCGCCGGAAGGGGGGCAGCACCAGTCGGTCAACACGCCGCTGATCGGGATGGCGGCGGACCGGCTGGCGGCGTTCGAGCCAGCCTACGTCGATGAGCTGGCGATCCTGATGCGGCATGCATTCGAGCATATGCAGCGTCCGGATGGCTCGGCGGTGTGGCTGCGGCTGTCGACGCGAGCGGTGGAGCAGAAGGCGCGGGAGCTTGATCCGGCGGCGGTCATTGCCGGCGCGCACTGGGTGGTGCCGCCGGGGGATGGGGCACGGATCGCCCTGGCGTATCAGGGGCCGATTGCGCCGGAGGCCGAGGCCGCGTTCGAGGTGCTGCGGGAGGAGGAACCGAGTGCCGGGCTGCTGGCGGTGACGTCGCCGGACCGGCTGCACGCCGGGTGGCTGGCGGCGGCGAAGGCCAGGCGCGCAGGGGATCGGGCGGCGGTTTCACACATCGAGCGGGTGCTGGCGCCGCTGGCGCCGAACGCGGCGCTGGTGACGGTGCTGGATGGGCATCCGGCGACGCATGCCTGGCTCGGGGCGGTGCGGGGGCAGCGCGTGGTGCCACTGGGTCCGGACCGGTTCGGGCAGGCGGGGGACATTCCGGATCTGTATCGGGAGTATGGGCTGGATACGGATGCGGTGCTGGATGCGTGTGCGCAGGCGTTGCTGGGGTAGGCCGCTGGGGGTTTTCGTGCGGTGCGCGGGGGGCCTCGCAGGGTGTGTCGGCTGGGTGTGTCACCGAATGTTTATATTTTGTTCTTATTCTTCGAGGGTCCATCGCGCTATGCTGGCATGGCTGACAACCAAGAGGAGCAGACCATGGCAGTGTCGGCTATCCCGGAAGGCCATCACAGCGTCACGCCGTATCTGATCGTGGACGGGGGCGCCGAGGCGATCGAATGGTACAAGCAGGTGTTCGGCGCTGAGGAGATCATGCGCCTTGGCGGGCCAGAGGGCGCGATCGGGCATGCGGAACTGCGGATCGGCGACAGCCGGATCATGCTCGCGGATGAGAATCCGCAGTTCGAGGCGCGCGCCCCCGGTCATTTCGGCGGCTCACCGGTCACGTTGCATCTGTATGTCACGGATGTCGATGCGGTGGTGAACAAAGCGACCGGGGCCGGGGCAACACTGAACCGCCCGGTCCAGGACATGTTCTACGGGAACCGCACGGGGTCGGTGACGGATCCTTTCGGCCATGTCTGGCACGTAGCGACCCATATCGAGGACGTCTCGATCGAGGAGATCGAACGGCGGATGGCGCAGATGCACAAGAGCTGACGTCGCCGCGAGAACAGCACCCCTGCGAAGGGCGGCGCGCTGGGGCGGGTTGCTGCATGAGTGCACAGGCCGGCTCGGTGTCGCCGCCGGATGGCTTGCTTTCGTCGCTGTCCTCTCCGGGGTTCAGGCTCTCCTCGATCCCCAACCGATCGCCGAGGCTGCATAATTGCACTCACCCAGACAGGCACCCAAGCACATTGAAACTATTGGTTGACGAGAACAGCCCTGGCCGACCAAGGCCCCATAGCGTTGACCACAAGGTAGTAGTCGCCGCCGCTGTCCACATAAGAGCTTCCCGGTCCGCTGCTGACCTGATTGGCGAGTATCTTCGGCATGGTCTGGTCGCTGGACTCGCCTTTGTGGTAAAGCATTACCTGGAAGAACTGGCCTTTTGAGTCCCATTGGAGTTCCCACGAACCCGCCATATGAAATGGCCGGGTCGTAAGAAGGCCATTCCCACGCCATTCTTCACGCACGACATCCTGGTCATTCTTGTATTTATCAACCTCAGCTTGTATTGCTGAATCGTAACACTTCAGACGCTGCTGATCATCCTTGGTTCGGTAGCAGATGCTTATCTTATTTTCGAGCGGCATGTCCGTAGAAGATGCGGTCGTTGCCGAGTAGGCCACGGGAGCACAGCAAACGACAAGACATGACGCGATGTGCATCCGTTCCCGCAGGGACCACAGTGATCGCCAAAACGCGAAGGCTGGGTGTCTCATGAGTTAATCCACTCCGTGACATTCCATTATTATATTGTTCGTTTCTGGTCAAGTATTCTTAACCACCTCAAGCTTCTCCGGCGGCAGCCCGGATAGTGAGCTCGCTGGAAGGCTTGTTACAGCACCATCTGTCTTCGAGTGCATTGTGGCGCCTTGTGCCGTCGCAGGAACCTACCGGTCCTGCTGCTGAGACCGGCCGTCACTGCAAAGCTATCATTTCCACGACAACTGGTTCCTGGGCAGTCGGCCGCTTGGATCAAACACCTGGACGCTGTGCGGCAGATCCTCGGTCCAATGCCAAAGAACGAGGTTGTGGTCATCGTCCGTTGCGCCCGGCGCGAAACTGGGCACGAGCGCTCCGGCCGCTCCCGCCGCGATCAGGCGTTGAGCGATCTGCCAGGATGGCGGGGTCATTCCGTCCGCGACGAACGAGAACCAGGCGCATGCCATTTCGTCTAGGCGGACACGGTTCTCGGCGCGCCCAGCCTCGGTCCTCAAGTCTGCGATATCGTCGCAGTCGACATCATAGGAGCACAGCACGCAGGGCTGGATCTTGAACGCGAAGCCCTGGTTGGCCTCCTTCACTGCCGTGAGAATCGTCAGCCCGAGGTATAGGGCCTCAACGCCTTTGGGATTGAAACGTCCGCCGTGCATGGCGGCGCCGGCGCCGGACAGTGGCTTGAACGACCAACGCGGATCATGGGCACGGTAG
>DASQVN010000458.1:0-3189 GCA_035640755.1 Rhodopila sp. | reverse complement strand
CAGGGGACATGCATGCAGGCATCACCGAAGCGGCTCGGATTCTTCACCCGCCTGCTGGATGACACGGGTGCAGCCGAGCGGTATGGGCTGGCGACGGAGCAGATCATTCGGGCCGAGGAACTCGGCTTCGCCTCGGCCTGGGTGGCGCAGCACCATTTCGACGCGCAGGAAGGCGGGCTGCCCTCGCCTTTCGTGTTCCTGGCACAGGTTGCCGCCCGCACGTCGCGCATCCGGCTGGGTACGGGGGTCGTCACCTTGCCGCTGGAGGACCCCGTGCGAGTCGCCGAGGATGCGGTGGTGCTTGATCTTCTGTCGGGGAGCCGGCTGGAACTTGGGATCAGCGGCGGCGGCACACCATCGACGTTTCCCCCATTCGGCATCGATTACGCGGCCCGGGCGGAGACCTTCGCGCGAAAATACGCCGTACTGCTGGAAGCATGGCGGGGCGGCACGCTGCAGGACGGCAGCAGCAGGCTCTATCCACCGGCGCCGGGGCTGGCGGAGCGTCTGTGGCATGGAACGTTTTCGGTCGCCGGGGGGCGGCGGGCGGGCGAGGCGGGTGACGGGCTGATGCTGTCGCGGACGCAGCCCAGGCCGCCGGATGTGCCGCTGGCCGATATCCAGGACCCGATCATCGATGCGTATCTGTCGGCGCTGCCGTCCGGGTGTAAGCCGCGCATCCTTGCCTCGCGCAGCGTGTTCGTCGCGGATGACCGTGCCGAAGCGCTGCGTTTCGCCGAAGCGGGGCTGGGACGCTACATTGACCGGCTGCGACGAGAGGGGCGACCCTTTCCAACCGGTTCATTGGATGACGTCATCGCCCACCTGGACGTGCATCTCGGGACGCCGGCGGAGGTGATTGCCTCGTTGAGTAACGATCGTACGGTGCTGCGGGCGACGGATGTTACCGTTCAGGTGCACTCGGTCGACCCGCCGCACCGGTTCATCCTTCGCTCATTGGAGCTGGTGGCGCGGACGGTTGCGCCAGCGCTTGGATGGATGACCTTGCCGTAATGGCGGTGTATAATGGCGTGCCGGATCAGAAGATCGAGTGTTGCGCACCCGTTTTGCTTGTAGTCTTCTGCGTTCGAACAACCTTTGCGTCGTGTCCAGGACACATAGACTACTTTCCGGAGATTGCCTTATCACCGGCACAATCTGACATGCGTGCTCTTTTCACTTGCGCGTCAACGATTTATGACTTCAACTGGCACAAGAAGAACGCATCATCGTCCAATCGATTTGCCGGAGGAAACGATGGCCGAGCAGGAGGTATTGGAGAAGCTTTTCGAATCCGCATCAGCGGCATCGATGGTACATCTGAAACCAGAGCTCACCTACCGGCACATGATGGCGCTGGCAACGATTTTTGAAGGCTGGTCGCTGAGCCGGCAAGTGACGCCGGAGCAGTCGGCGCATCTGTTGGGCTGGGCCGAGGCGCTGCGCCAGCTTGCCGACGAAGTGGGGCCTGGGTGGAACCCGCCCGAGCCGCCGACGGTTGGCATCATGGGTTATCTGGGGCGGCTGGCATTTGGCGAGATGAGTCCGCCGCTATCCAATTTCGTCTGAGACGGCCGGCGTTCCCCCCCCCGCGCTCCCCCTCGACAGCGCCGCGGCGAGCGTGCACCGTACGCGGACAGGAAAGGATGGGAGGTTGTCCATGGCCCAGCTACTGGCCCGTGCGCCGCAGCGCCTTCATCACCACGCCTATGTCGTGAAAGACCAGGAGAAGAACCGCCAGTTCTTCGAGGATATCCTGGGCATTCCGCTAACCGCCACCTGGTGCGAGAAGCACTACAACAACTGGGTCGGGCGGGAGGTCGCGTTCTGCCATACCTTCTACTCGTTGGGGGACGGTGGAGCGCTGGCCTTCTTCTCCTTTGCCGACGACGAGGTGTACCGGAAGACGCAGGCGGAGAAGCCGGCGGAGATCCGCGCCTTTGACCATGTTGCGTTCAAGGTCGATGACGCGACCTATGACGAGCTGGTATCGCGCGTGCGTGCCGCCGGGATCGGCCTGCGGGAGACGGACCACGGGTATTGTCGATCAATGTATTGCGAGTCTCCCGATGGCCTGATCGTGGAGTTCACCGTCGATCCGCCGAACGCTGGGGAAATCGACGCCATCCGGCGCGCCGATGCTCATGCCGAGCTGACGCGTTGGGTGAGGGGCGATCACCGGACGAACAACGACCTGCGGGTAAAATAGGACGCCCGCTGCATGCCCACGAAGACCTTGCACGTTGCCATCATCGGGGCCGGGATCGGCGGCCTGACGGCCGCGGCCTGTCTGCGCCGGGCCGGCTTGGATGTACGAATTTATGAGCAAGCCCGCGGCTTTACTCGGCTCGGCGCGGGCATCCAGCAGGCGCCGAACGCGGTCCGGGTGCTGTATGCACTGGGCTTGAAGGAGCGGCTGCTGGCGCAGGCGTTCCAGCCCGACAGCAATGATTCGCGCGACTACGACACCGGCAACCTGACCAATTCCCTCCCACTCGGCCGGACGATCGTGGAGCGGCATGGCGTGCCGTATTTCCTGATGCACCGCGGAGACCTGCACGCGATGCTGGCCGATCTGGTTCCGGGTGATATCATCCGGCTGGGTCACAAGCTCGCGGGGCTTGAGCAAGACGGTTCAGGAACGGTCCGGCTTCGCTTCGAGGACGGTGAGACCGCAGAGGCGGACATGGTGATCGGCGCCGACGGCGTTCACTCGGTCGTGCGTGACGCGATGCTGGGCCCGGAGGCGCCGCGGTTCACCGGACGCGTGGCCTACCGCACCGTATTCCCGACGGCACTGCTGAACGGCATGAAGGTCGAGCCGTGCGTGAAATGGTGGGGGCCGGACCGCCACATCGTCAGCTATTTCGTCAATCCGCGCCGCGACGAGCTGTATTTCGTCACCAGTACGCCGGAGCCGGAGTTCAATGTCGAGTCCTGGTCGGCCAAGGGCGACCTCCGCACGCTGCGCGCCGCCTATGACACCTTTCATCCGCAGGTGCGCGCCATCCTGGCGGCGTGCCCCGACGTGCACAAATGGGCGCTGGTCGAGCGTGACCCGCTGCCGCGCTGGGTGGAGGGGAATGTCGCGCTGTTGGGCGATGCGTGTCATCCGATGACGCCGTATATGGCGCAAGGGGCATCGACCGCGATCGAGGATGCCGCGGTGCTGTCGCGCTGCCTGCAGGG
>DASQVN010000457.1:0-4585 GCA_035640755.1 Rhodopila sp. | reverse complement strand
CGGCCGCGCGCTGGACCCGGGCAAGTACTTCATCATTGTCGTCAATCAGATCGGCAACGGCCTCTCGACCTCACCGCACAACACCCCGGCACCCGCCGGGATGGGCAATTTCCCGCATGTCCGCATCAGTGACGACGTGCGGGCGCAGCACCGGCTGGTGACCGGGAAATTCGGCCTGGACAGCCTCGCACTCGTCGTCGGCGGCTCGATGGGCGCGCAGCAAACGTATGAATGGGCCGTCCGCTACCCCGACATGGTGAAACGCGCCGCCCCCATCGCCGGCACCGCACGCAACACCGTGCACGACTTCCTGTTCACCGAAACACTGGTCGACGCGATCACCTCGGACCCAGGATTCAACAAGGGATTCTACACCTCGCCGGCCGATGTCCGGGAAGGTCTGCTGCGCCACGCCAAGATGTGGGCCGTGATGGGCTGGAGCACCGAGTTCTTCCAGCAGAACCGCCACCGCGCGCTCGGCTTTTCCTCGCTGGATGATTTCATCATCAACTTCATGTACGCCTACTTCAGCCCGATGGACCCGAACGACCTGCTGTGCCAGGCCTGGAAATGGCAGCGCGGTGATGTCAGCCGCCGTACCGGCGGCGACCTGCGGGCCGCGCTGGGGCGCATCAAGGCAAAGACCTTCGTCATGCCGATGTCCTCCGACATGTTCTTCCCGCCGGCCGACTGCCAGGCCGAATGGCGCCTGATCCCGGATGCCGAATTCCACCCGATCGACACCATCGACGGGCATCTCGCGTTGTTCGGCGCTGATCCGAACGTGCTGCGCCAACTCGACTCGCACCTCTCGAAGCTGCTTGCAACGGAGGTGTAGCCGATCCTGGCTTGCAACACCTCCTCAGTTGATCCGCCGCTCGCGGCCTTCCCAGTACGGCTGGCGCACCTTGCGGCGGAGTACCTTGCCTACCGGTGACAACGGCAACTGGTCCACGAACTTCACGGACTTCGGTGCCTTGTAGCTGCCGATTCTGCTCTTCACGAAGGCAATCAGGTCGTCTTCCGACGCAGGCTCCTGCGCGCGCAACACCACCTCGGCGTGCACGGCCTCGCCCCACTCGGGATGCGGCACCCCCACCACGGCCGACATCAGCACCGCCGGATGCTGGGCCAGCGCCGCTTCGACCTCGATGGCGTAGATGTTGAAGCCGCCACTGATGATCATATCCTTCTTGCGATCGACCAGGAACAGATAGCCATCCTCATCGAGGTACCCCAAATCGCCCGACTTCCAGTAACCATCGACAAATTCCGCCGCCGTGCCCTCCGGATTCGCAAAATACCCGCCGATGGTCGCTCGGCTGCGCAGCCAGATCTCCCCGCGCGTGCCGACCGGAACCGGTCGGCCCGCGTCGTCCATGATCAGAACTTCGACGTCGGGCGAAACACGCCCCGCCGACGCCAAGCGCTTCCGCGCACTCTTGGTGCCCACATGGTGATCGCTCTTGTTGAGCACCGAAACCAGCATCAACGTCTCGGTCGCGCCATAGCCCTGCACGAAGATGCTGCCAAACTGCTCGACCAGCTTCTCGACGGCAGCAGGCGCGATCGGCGCCGCGGCATATAGGATCGTGCGCAATGATGTCAGATCGTACGTCTGCGTACTGTTCATGTCCTGCAGCCGATACAGCAGCGTCGGCACAAGGCTGGAGTGTGTAATCCGCTCCTTCTGAACGGTCTCGCACCATTGCACGAGATCAGGCGCGTTCAGTGTATACGTCGCGCCGCCCGCGAAGAAGGCCTGCAGAAACTGGAATATGCTGAGGTGCGACAGCGGCGTGAACGCCAGATACCGCATCGCCTCGTTGCACTCGAAATCGGGCTGCATATACGCGCTGTCACGGCACGCAAGCAGATGATCCATCGCGTACATGGCGCACTTGCCACGCCCTGTCGTGCCGCCGGTAAACCGCAGGATCGGCGTATCCCGGTGCATGTCCAGGGCGACATCAAGCTCGGAGTCCGACGCGCCCTCCAGCAATTCCCAGAAGCACAACACGTCCTCTGGAAGGTCCGGGGCAGGATCCATCACAACAATCGTGCAGCCCCGCTCCCGCAGCATCGGGCCATAATCCGGCAGCATGCGGGTCTCCAGAAAGACAGCCCTCGCCTGCACATGATCAACCTGCCATGCATGTTCCTCCAGGCCATCGCGCAAATTGCTGAACGCGAACGTCGCCTCCTGCTTGAAGATCGCCGGAAAATGCAGAAGGCTGAGATTGTCGTTGTCGAGGATCAGCAGCGCGACATCACCGCGCCGCAGCTCAAGCCCGTCCCGCGCCATGTTGGCGATCCGGTTGGTCACCCGGTGATACTCCGGGAACGTGTAGCGGCGGTTGCGCTCCAGGTTCACGATCGCGGTGTTCCGCCGGTAGCGCATCGCCATGGTGGACATGACGTGACTGAAGTTGATCCTCATCGTCGCCCCTGCCTGCTTGTTATGTTACGTCAGGCCAGATCCTCCCGGAACAATCGCAGCTTTTCCTGCGCCGCCCGGTCCGAGTAGCCGAACAGCACCAATTCCTTCCCCGCCCGCAGACGCAGCGCATTCCACGATGGAACAACAACAATATCCCGCGGCTCCAACGTCATCGTTTCGCCCTCGATCTCCGCCTCGCCGCGCCCCTCCACGACCACGAACACCGTGCCGTCCGTGCTGCGCCGCGCCCGCGTCTCGAACCCCGCCGGCAGCAGCCGGACATGCGCGCTGATCGTCGGCATGATCGGCCCGCCGTCTGCGGGATTGATGAAGTCCAACGCATGCCCGAAATGCGGATCAGGCCTATCCGATGCCGCCATCGTCCGCAGGCTCTCGCGCCATTGCGCGTACGGGTAGTGGAACAGCGGCGCCTCGGCCGGCCGCCGATCGGCCGACGTGCCGCGCAGCGGCCGCAGGTTGCGGCCATAGCGCAGCATCGTATCCCCATCCGGAACAACCACACGCTGCGCCTTGTCGGGCGCATGTTCGGCAAAGCCCGCGTCGAACAGCCGCACGATCTGAATGTCCAGCCCATCCAGCCAGATCATCGGCCGGTCCGTCGTGTTGCCATGGTCGTGCCATTGCCAGCCCGGCGTCAGCACCAGGTCATAGGGCCGCATCATCGCCCGCTCGCCATCGACCGAGGTAAACGCATCCTCCCCTTCCATGACGAAGCGCAGCGCGCATTGCGCATGACGATGCGCCGGCGCGATCTCACCCGGCAGGATCAGTTGCAGCCCCGCGTACAGGCTCGGGATGACTGCCGACTGCCCACGCAGCCCGGGATTCTCCAGCACCAGCACCCGCCGCTCCGCCTGCTCGGCGCTGATCAGCTCGCCAGCCCGCATCAGATATTCCCGTGCCGCGCCATACGACCATTTGTGAGGCCGAGCGGGGGAGCGGGGCTGAGGCGTGACCAGCCCTTTCATGACTTCCCAGAGCGGGAACAGGCTGTGCGGCGCCATCTCCGTATACAGCGCCTCAAGCTGGCTTCGGGTGTCGTCGCGAAGGGCGGTGGACATCGGCATCTCTCCCCTAACGTGTGATGACCGGTAAAGCGTGATGACCGGAGGCGGAATCGCCGAAGGTCTGAATGACGCGATCAAGCTCCTGTTTCAGGCCGCATACACCAGGCTGTTCGGCACCATCTCGCTGTCGAATACGACAATCCGCTCCCGCAGGCGCAGCCGGTCAGGTTCGGCCACCAACCGGTCTTGACACACGGCGGCGAGCACGATCTCGGTCTGCCTGTCGATCATCGTCTGCACAATCAGCAGATTGTGACGTACCCGCACGGCATCACCATCGACACCCAGAAGCCGCAGCGGACCAGGGAACCGCCGGTAATAGCGTGGCGCAAACATCTGCGTCCGCAGCAGCCCCGTGACCCGGTCCTGCAGCATGCCCCGGCTTTCCGCCTGCATCGTGCACAGTGTGTAGCCACGCTCGTAATTTTCCCGCGGGATGACGCGGTACAGGCAATCCGAGGTGAACAGGTCCGGCCACCGTTCCAGCTCACCGTCGTCCAGGACGGCATAGTACTCATCATAGAAATCCCGCACGGCCCCGCGGCCGAGGCCGGGCGCGCTCACAGCCCCATGACCTTGCGCCAGTAGCCATACATCCCGCGGATAGCCGTTTCGGTTACCATATGGTCGGTCGGCGCGATGTCCCGCCCGCCCATCAACGTCAGCGCCGCCCCATCCGGCGCATGCCGGAAGCCTTGCTGGCTCATCTCGATGATCTCACTGTCATCGAGGCTGACGAAACCGGCCGGACCGAACAGGTTCGCCTGCCGCACACGCCGCCGCCGCATCTCAGGGGTGTCGTCGGCATAGCCGAAATGCGTCCAGTGGAAGTCGAATCCACCCGGCCCCGTCGGCACGATCTGCCGCGTGGTCAAGGAGTTCACCTGCTGCTGCAGCACGGCCGACGGAAACACCGTGATCATGCCAACCGTTTCTTCACCCGGGAATTCCTTCACCACGTCCAGGATGCGCGGATCAGCAAGCTTCAGATCCTCCCGGAACGTGCCCAGGTCCGAGGTGACCTCATTCCGCTCCTGCTCTCCCTTCCGGCTGATCA
>DASQVN010000456.1:0-6858 GCA_035640755.1 Rhodopila sp. | reverse complement strand
CAGTACACCCTGACCGACGTTGACCTCTCGGAGCTGAATGCCTGGGGGCCCAAGGTGCAGCAAGCCTTGGCCAAGCTGCCGCAACTGACCGATGTCGCCAGCGACCAGCAGTCCGCCGCACCACAACTGACGCTGGCGATCGATCGCGAGACCGCATCGCGGCTTGGTATCACGCCCGCCGCGATCGATGGGGTGCTGTATGACGCCTTCGGGCAGCGGCCGATTGACCAGCTCTTCACCAGTCTGAACCAGTACTTCGTCATCCTGGAGGCGGCGCCGGATCTGCAGCTTGGCCCCAACGCGCTGCAGCGCATCTATGTCGCATCGCAGTCCGCCGGGATGGTGCCGCTGAGCGAGCTGGTGACGCTGCACCACACCGTGGCCCCGCTGTCGGTGAACCATCAGGGGCAGTTCCCGTCGGTCACCATCAGCTTCAACCTGACGCCCGGCGAGCCACTCGGGAATGCGGTGACGGCGGTGCACGCGGCGGTCAGCAAGCTGCATCTGCCGTCGTCGATACAGGGTACCTTCCAGGGCAACGCGCAGGCGTTCCAGAGCTCCCTGTCCAGCACGCCGATCCTGATCCTGGCGGCGCTGGTCGCGGTGTACATCATCCTGGGCATGCTGTATGAGAACACGATCCATCCGCTGACGATTTTGTCCACGCTGCCCTCGGCCGGGGTGGGGGCGCTGCTGGTGCTGGATGCCTTCGGCTTCGGCCTGGACGTGATGGGCATCATCGGCATCATCCTGCTGATCGGCATCGTGAAGAAGAACGGCATCATGCTGGTGGACTTCGCGCTGCACGCCGAGCGGGAGGGAGGACTGGCGCCGGAGGAGTCGATCCGCCAGGCCTGCCTGCTGCGCTTCCGGCCGATCCTGATGACGACGATGTGCGCCATCCTCGGCGGGCTGCCGCTGATGCTGAGCAACGGAACCGGGTCGGAACTGCGCAAGCCGCTGGGATACGCCATGGTCGGCGGGCTGATCCTGTCGCAGATCCTGACCCTGTTCACCACCCCGGTGATCTATCTCTACATGGACAAGGTGGTGCAATGGATGGGCCGCGTCAGACGTCCGCATCGGGAGCTGGTGGACGCCGGCCATTCCGGCTGAGCCAGCACGCTGGGCCAATCATGGCCCCGCTCCTGGGGTCGAGCTCCGCAGAGCAGGTGTCCTGGATCAACATACTGCACTGCACGGGATCGATCTCTCCACCATGCATGATCACCAGCGACATCCCGAAATGTCACAACGAGGGGCAAGAATGTCATCAGTAATTGCACCAGTAACTGTACCCAGGGTCTTCGACGCTACTGGCGACGGTCCATACCCGGCGGAACCCTGGCACGACACCATCGCCGACCAAAGCGCCACTGCGCCGATGCTGGAAACCCGGAACCTGTCCCGCGTGATCGGCGATACACACCTGGTCAGCAACATCAGCGTTGCGGTGCAACCGGGTGAGGTCCTGGCCCTGATCGGTCCGAGCGGCGCCGGCAAATCGTCGTTGCTTCGCTTGCTGAACCGCCTCGACGAGCCAACAAGCGGCGCCGTGCTCCTCAACGGCGAAGATTATCGCGGGATTGCACCGTGCGCATTGCGCCGGCGTGTCGGCATGGTCATGCAGACCGCCTATTTGTTTCCTGGGACCGTCGCTGCGAACATTGCGTTCGGACCGCACCAGCAAGGTACGAAGCTCGATCCCGGGCAGATCGCCGCGCTTCTCAACCGCGTCGGTCTGCGCGGCTATCAGGACCGCGACGTCAGCACCCTGTCGGGCGGCGAAGCGCAACGAGTGTCGGTGGCACGCACCCTGGCGAATTCTCCCGATGCGCTTCTGCTGGACGAACCCACCTCCTCACTCGACGAGGCTGCAGCACGGGGAATCGAGGACCTCGTGCTGGGTATCATTGAGGAGCGTGGGTTGGCCTGTGTGATGGTCACGCACAACAGGTCTCAGGCGGCCCGGATGGCTGGCCGTACCATGGTCATGGAGGGCGGCGGTCTGGTCGCGATTGGTCCAACCCAGGAGGTGCTGCATGCTCGCTGAGGCGGCAGGTTATCTGGACAGCCGCATCGTGATGGGCTTGGCCCAGGCTGGCAGCGCCATCATACTGTGTATCGCCGTTGTGGTCCTGTGTCGCCGGTTTGCGGTGCACGTGGGGCGGGAGGCCGCGGTGTCGATCGCACGCGGCTTCGTTCAGATGGTGTTTGTCGGGATGGTCCTGGCCCTGCTGCTGCACGGGCGTTTGCTCATCGGTGTCGGCATCCTGTTGCTGATGACAGGTGCCGCGGCCGTGACGGCATCGCGCCGCTCTCGGGCGATGAACGGCTCGCTGCTGATCTCGTTCTGGGCAATTGCTGTCGGCTCGGGGACCGTCATTGCCGTGATGATTGCAAGTGGGGCCCTGCAAACAAGCGTCGCAATGCTGGTGCCCGTAGGCAGCATGATCATCGCCAATGCAATGAATGCCTGTGGCCAGGCTGCCGAACGCTTCCGGGCTGATGTCGTCGCCCATGTCGGTCAGATCGAGGCTGGCCTCGCGCTCGGCGCTGATCCCACGGCCACCGTTACGCCCTTCGTGCGGAGCGCTGTCTATGCCAGCCTTCTGCCGCGTCTCGATATGCTGAAATCGCTAGGCCTTGTATGGATACCGGGTGTCATGGCCGGCATGATGGTGTCAGGTGCGAGCCCAATCTATGCCGGCATCTATCAGTTCATCATTGTTGCCATGATTTTAGTTGCGTCCGGTTTGGCGGGCCTGATTGTGACGTTGCTCATGAGAACACGGATCTTCTCCCCTGCTGCGCAGCTGACCCTGCGGCCAGGACAACTGAGCCGCCACTCCAGCAAGTAACTAGCAAGTAACATGCCAGAGGTAGAGGTAGTTGGAATGTCTCAAGTGGTGATGCACGGCCAGAGCGCTGCCGAGTGCCGCGAGAAGGTGCGGGAAGCTTCGGTGTCGACCGAAATGGAGGCTTCCGGCACACATCGCGGCATCCTCGATTTCAATCTGATGGTCCTCTTCGACGCTATGATGCAGGAGCGCAATCTGACCCGTGCGGCAAGCCGTCTCGGTCTTAGCCAATCGGCCGGCAGTCACGCCTTGGCCAGGCTCCGCCAAGTGCTGCATGACGATCTGTTTGTGCGTGGGCCTGACGGAATGCACCCCACACCGCGTGCCGAGCAGATAGCCGGGCCGTGGCGCGAAGCGTTACGCATGCTGCGCATGACGTTGGAGCCGGACACGTTCGACCCAAGCACGACGACACGAAGTTTTGTGGTGGGGGTGGACAGCTACGCAGCGCGTGCCGTCGTGCCAAGCCTGGCACGCACGGTTGGCACGCTCTCGCCGCGCGCGCGCCTGGACGTCAGGCCAATCGGCGGATTGAACATCCTGGACCAGTTGGACGCCGGTGCGATGGATGTTGCGCTCAGCAAGCTGATCGACGGCGGAGAGAGATTCAAATGCATTCGTGTCATGGATGATGATTATGTCGCCCTGATCGACCGGGACCATCCGGCAGCGAATGGGCCAGTCGCGAATGGGCCGGTGATGTCGATCGAGGACGTAGCGCGGATCCCCCATATTGCCATTTCCTCAGGCAACGATGACACCGGTTTCGTCGACGATGTGCTTGAGCAGCATGGCTTCACACGACAAATCGCCATCCAAGCGCCTTTGCTGTCGCTTGTGCTGATGCTGATCGGCTCCAATCGCCTGGCAGTCGTTCCGCGTCGGGTCGCAATCGGCCTGGCGCAGATCTGTCCACTTGCCGTCAAGGAATTGCCGTTTCCCTCCCCACGCATTTCCCTGTCCATGATCTGGCATCGGCGGCTGGACAACCATGCCGCCCATCGCTGGCTGCGGGATAGGATCAGGGAGGCAGCGCAAGTCCTGGCCGCCGACTGATCGCGTTGCCTCCTGCAGCCAGCATGTTGAACGAGGCTTGCGCGTAGCTTCTATTCTGCCAGCGCGCTGCCTGTGGCGGTCAGAGGTGATGCTTCAGACCGCGGCACCCAGAACAGGCGATAGACCACGCCTGCGAGCACACCGCCCAGCAGTTGAGCGACCAGGTACACGACGATCCCGTCGTAACTGGCGGCCGCAACGGCTGGCCCGATCGTGCGTGCGGGATTGACGCTGGCACCGGTCAACGCGCCGAACATGAGAATGCACACAGTCACGGTCATTCCGATCGCGACGGGTGCGAGCGGGCCCGCAGCCCCGCGCACCGCGGTGTGCAGAACCGTATTGACGAGGAAAAGCGTGCCAATGCCTTCAAGCGCAAAGGCCGCGAGGTAGGTAATCCGCTGCGTGTCCACGAGCGTGGCGCCCAGGTGGTTGACCGGACCACCGAACACCGCGAGCAGGGAATAGCCTGCCGCGATGGCGCCGACGAGCTGCGCAGCGATATACGGCACGACGCGCCGCATCGGAAACTCGCCGGCCGAGGCGAGGCCGACCGTGACCGCCGGATTGATGTGGCAGCCGCTGATGTCACCGAACGCGTAGGCAAATACCATGATTGTCAGCCCGTGTGCCAGGGCGATCCCAGGGATCTGACCCGCACCGAGTACGGTGCCAGCGCCGGCACCTATGAATATCAATGCGAAGGTGCCGATGAACTCGGCAGCCAATGGTCTTGCTAATCCGTTCATCTGTTTACCTCTCACGAAGATCCGCAATGGCGAGCGCTGAGCCGCCATAGCTCTCAGCCAGATGGCGTCGTCAGCGCGTGGCAGCACATGATCCTCATGCATTTGCACATGCAGCAGTGCGCACTTTGCTGCGTTGCACCAAAGCCTATGTGACCGCCGTCATGAAACCCGGCCACTTGGCGGTGGCGTCTCAAGAGGCTGCAAGATGAGTGCTTCAACAAATGCAACGGCAGTGCTCCCGACCCGACAATTCGGGCGTACTGACATGCGTATCACGCGTGTCGGCTTCGGCTCCTGGGCTGTGGGCGGTGACTGGGCCGTCGGATGGGGCAGCCAGGACGACAGGGACTCGATCGCCGCAATTCGCCATGCCGTTGCCCACGGCGTCAACTGGATCGATACGGCGGCGATCTACGGGTTGGGTCATTCCGAGTCTGTCGTTGGCGCCGCTCTTGCCCTGATCCCCCGGAGCGAACGGCCGTACGTCTTTACCAAGTGCGGTCTGATCGGCAACCCTAACAATCCGCGTGCCATGCCGAAGCAAATCGGTGCGCCCGCGAGCATCCGGCAGGAAGTCGAGGCCTCTTTACGCCGCCTCGGGGTCGAGCGAATCGACCTGTATCAGATGCACTGGCCAGCCGAAGACGGCACGCCATTGGCGGATTACTGGCAGACGCTGCTGGACCTGAAGCGGGAGGGCAAGGTCCGCGCCGTCGGACTCTCCAACCACAATGTCGAGCAGTTGCGGGCGGCCGAGGCAATTGGCCACGTGGATACGCTGCAGCCGCCGTTTTCGGCGATCAAGCGCCAGGTTGCGGCGGCCGAACTGCCCTGGTGCGCGCAACACGGGACCGGCGTGATCGTCTATAGCCCGATGCAGGCCGGCCTGCTCAGCGGCAGGTTCAGCAAGGAACGGGCTGCCGCATTGCCGTCCAATGACTGGCGGTCCCGCAATCCGGAGTTTACCGGCGAGGCGCTGGCGCGGAATCTGACGGTTGTCGAGGCGATGCGTCCTGTGGCGGAGCGCCATGGCACGACTGTCGCCGCGGTCGCCGTGGCCTGGACACTCGCATGGCCGGGCGTCACGGGTGCCATCGTCGGGGCACGCAACCCGAAGCAGGTTGATGGCTGGCTGGATGCTGCGCGGCTGACGCTGACGCCGGAGGACATGGCCGAAATCGGGACCGCCATCGAGCGGAGCGGGGCCGGCAACGGGCCTTCGCGCCCACAGTGCCGATAGGTCAGGATCACATCAGGATGCTTCAATACGGAAGTATAAGCGCGGTGCTGATCACGCTCCGCCAGAAACGGCTGCGCTTGGCCGGCACCCGCCAGAAGCCCGCGGTAGAGGCGTTCACGCTTACCCGGAACGATTGGGTACCAAATAACGAACGTCTGCCGGTGCTGCTGTACAAAGCAGCTGTCAAGCCGAGGGGCGACGATCCCGCCGCCGCATGTGAGGATACTTTCCGTGCGAATGGATGGCCACCGCGGCGGCGTAACGGCGTGTTCACCTTCCAGCATTACCATTCCGCAGCGCACGAAGTGCTGGGCGTTGCCCGCGGCAAGGCCCGGCTGATGCTCGGCGGCGAAAACGGACGGGAGGTCACGATTCGCGCAGGCGATGTCGTGGTACTGCCCGCCGGAACCGGACACTGTGAAATCGCAGCCAGCGCAGATCTTCTGACTGTCAGCGCGTGTCCGCCGGATCAGCACTGCGACGTTTGCCACGTATGGCCGTCGGAGCAGGCGCGTCATCGCATGGCCCGCCTGCCCTTCCCGCCATCCGATCCGGTCATCGGTGTCGGTGGTCCGCTGGTTCAGCTTTGGCAGGTCGCACAATGATGGTGAGTGCTGCTCATTCATTCCGCCTGCAGCACAGATGGGTTCCCCGCGCCATGCGGGACCGAGGCCTGAAGCTTGCCGTGTTGCCAGCGTTGCTTCTGGTCGCACCGGCCGCGCACAGTGCTCCTTTGACGGGGGACGCAGCGGCGGGCCAGGGAGCTTTCCGCGCATGCCGGGGATGCCATTCGGTCGCCCCCGGCAAGAACGGCGTCGGCCCGTCGCTCGCCGGCGTTGTCGGCCGCGAGTCGGGTACTGTGAGCGGCTACAATTGTTCCACGGCGATGAAATCGGCGCACATAGACTGGGACGCCGCATCTCTCGACCGGTTTCTGGCGAGCCCGCAGGGC
>DASQVN010000455.1:0-3557 GCA_035640755.1 Rhodopila sp. | reverse complement strand
GTTGCCGGCATCTTTCTTGCCCTCGCCAGCTACGGGCGGAAGGAAAGCGTCACCGGCTACCTGACGCCGGTCAGCGGCATTGCGCGGGTAATGCCCGGCGCAGCCGGCACCGTGGCGGAGGTCTATGTCCCCGAGGGCGATACCGTTGCGGCCGGCCAGAAGCTGCTGATGGTCCGTACCGGGCGGCGGGACACGGAAAGCCAGGCGGTGGATACGGCTGTCGTGCAGCAGGCCGAGGCCAGGCGCGCCGCGGTCACCGAACGGATCGGCATCGAGCAGCGCCGCGCCGCCCAGGAACGCCAAGCCCTGACAGGCGCGATATCGGGGCTGGAGGATGAAGTCACCCGGCTGAATGAGGCGCTGCAGACCCAGCGGGCGCGCGTGAAGGTCGCGCACGATCAGACCGAATCGGTGCGCTCGACTGTTGCGCAAGGCTTCACCTCGGTCACCGAATTCCGCCGCCGCCAGGATGCCGAGCTGGCACAGCGGCAGGCGGAGACGGAGCTGTACCGGCAGATTTCGGTCAAGGCGGTGGAGGTGCGCACGAAGCGTTACGCGCTGTCGGAAGCCGAGGCGAAGGCGGCCGATACGCTCGCCGCACTTCGCGGCTCGTTGACCGACGCCGAAGCAGCGCTGGCTGAGGCGCAGGGCAGGCAGGGCTATGTCGTCACCGCGCCGATGGTCGGACGGGTGACCAGCTTGCAGGCCTGGGCGGGGATGAGCACGGAAGCCGGCGTTCCGTTCATGGCCATCGTGCCGGAGAACGCGCCGCTGCAGGCGCTGCTGCTGGTGCCGGCGCGCGCGATCGGCTTCATCGCACCCGGGCAGGTGGTGCAGGTCGCATTCGATGCGTTTCCGTTCCAACGCTTTGGGCTACATGCCGGCCGGATCGAGTCCGTATCCAAGGCGTTGCTGAAGCCCACCGAATCCGCTGGCCCCCTTACCCCTAAGGAACCTTCGTACCGTGTGACCGCGTGGCTGGAGCGTCAGACGGTGACCGCCTACGGGCGGGAGGTGCCGCTGCGCCCGGACATGTCGCTGCGGGCCGACATCATCATCGACCGGCGAAGCCTGATCCAATGGCTGTTCGACCCACTGCTGAGCGCGCGCGGGCGGGTCTGAGGCACGGCTGAAGCGCGAAACGGAGGTGCTGCAGTGTCCCACGTTCCCGTGCTGAACGGCTTCGGCGGCGCGAGATTGCCGGATATCCGCCAGGCCGAAGCCGCCGAATGCGGGCTTGCCTGCCTGGCGATGATCCTGAGCTATCACGGCCGGCGCATCGACCTGGCGACACTGCGCCGGCAGCATCCGGTCTCGGCCGGCGGGGCTTCGATGCGCACCCTGATCTCGATCGGTGCCCAGCTCGGCCTTTCCGCTCGGCCTTTGCGCCTGGAGATGGAGCATCTGCCGCAGGTCAAGCTGCCGGCGATCCTGCACTGGGACATGGATCATTTCGTCGTGCTGCAGCGGGCCACACGCCGCGGGCTGGTGATCCATGATCCGGCGCTCGGGGTCCGCCGTTGTTCGCTTGCCGAAGCGGGGAATCATTTCACGGGCGTGGCATTGGAGCTCACCCCGACGCACGAGTTCCAGCCCGAGGCGGAGCAGGCGCGGCTGCGCATGCGGGACGTGCTGATCTGGCCGCAGGGAACCGGGCTTTCGGTATGCCAGGCGCTGATCCTGTCAGTGCTGCTGCAGATCTATGCGGTGGCGAGCCCGTTCTACATGCAGATCACGGTGGATGACGCTGTGGCGCGGAACGACCGGGAGCTGCTGACCGTGCTTGCGATCGGGTTCGGGCTGTTCCTGCTGTTCAACATTGGCGCGGGGCTGTTGCGCGCGCTCGCGCTGGTGCATCTGCAGACCGGCCTGGCGTTCGAGCTCAGCGCCGCGGTGCTGCGGCATCTTCTTCGGCTGCCGCTTGACTATTTCGAGAAGCGTCGGATCGCCGACCTGATGTCCCGCGTGGCCGCGACCGACCCGATCCGCGAGATGATGACCGAGGGCGTGATGTCGGCGGCAGTGGATGGCGTGATGGCAGTGCTGATGGCGGTGCTGATCTTCGTCTACAACGCCACGCTGGCCTTCGTCGTAATTCCGGCGCTGCTGGCCTATGTCGGCATCCGGCTGGTGACCTACCGCGTGCTGCGCGGGCGCATCCTGAACGCAGTGCAGGCCAAGGTGCGGGAGAACGGCACGCTCGTGGAAACGCTGCGTGCCATCCAGACCATCAAGGTGTTCAACCGCGAAACCGAGCGCTGCGGACTGTGGACGAATTGCCGGATCGACGTCCTGAACGCGGATGCGGCGGTGGCGCGGGTGAAGGTGGTGTTTCGTGCCGTCAACGAAGCCGTGTTCGGCATCGAGAATGTGCTGGTGATCAATCTGGGCGCCTCGGCCGTGCTGGACGGCGGCATGAGCGTGGGCATGCTGTTCGCCTTCATGGCGTACAAGACACAATTCGTCGACAAGGCGGCGCGCTTCGTCGAGAAAGCGATCGAGTTCCGCATGCTGGACGTGCAGCTTGAGCGTCTGGCCGACATCCTCGGCAGCGAACCGGAGGCCGAGCTGAGCCGCCCTGGCGTGCCGGCGGCATATCAGAGGAGCCTGCAAGGCGCGATCGAAGTGCGTGACCTGGCATTCCGCTACGGCGCCGAGGAACAGTTCGTGTTCAGGAATGTCAACTTTGCGGTCGCGCCGGGGGACTATCTGGCGATCACCGGGCCGTCGGGCGGCGGGAAGACGACGCTGGTCAAGGTCATGCTGGGGCTGTTGCGCCCGTCGGACGGTGAAATCCTGGTCGATGGCATGCCGCTGCAGCAGTTCGGCATCCGGCCGTTTCGTGACCAGGTCGGAGTGGTGCTGCAGGATGACAAGCTGATGTCGGGCTCGGTTGCCGACAACATCTGCTGTTTCGACGAAAGTTTCGACCTCGGGTGGATGCAGCAGTGCGCCGAGGCTGCCGGCATCCACGAGGAGATCATGCGCATGCCGATGGGCTACAACAGCCTGATCGGCGACATGGGCACGTTCCTGTCGGGCGGGCAGCGGCAGCGCATCGTGCTGGTCCGTGCCCTGTATCGCCGGCCGCGCATCCTGTTCCTGGATGAGGCGACCTCGAACCTCGATGTGGCGCTGGAAGCGCGCGTCAATGGCGCGGTCAAGGCACTGGGGCTGACACGCATCATCATCGCGCACCGGCCCGACACGATTGCCTCGGCGTCACGGGTGCTGGTCGTGGATCGTGGTTGCGTATCCGAACCAAAAGCCGAGCCCGCCCTTTGCCATGCGGTTCCCTGCTGCTAGATGGCGTAACGGGCCGACTGCCAGGATGCAGTGAAGGCGGTCATCCCTCAGACTACGGATGTTGCACACCCCGGGTGGGCGTCCCGCCCAGCCAGCATCATTGAGGGATAGCCATGGAGCATTATGCCGGGGTCGACGTGTCGCTGGAACTGAGCAGCGTCTGCATTGTGGACGCCACAGGACGGATCATCCGGGAGACCAAGGTGGCGAGCGAGCCGGAGGCGCTGATCACCTGGTTTCGCGGGCTTGGA
>DASQVN010000454.1:0-3427 GCA_035640755.1 Rhodopila sp. | reverse complement strand
CTACCGTTCGGTCACGGTTACCCGCCTTGGTCGTGACGGTTGCGGTTCGGCCATGGCAGTTACCGTGCTGCCATGACGGTTATCGTGCGGGCGTAACGGCTAGGGCGCGGCCATGGTGGGGGAAGTGAGGATCACTCGGTCAGCGGACGGAGGTAGCGTTCGAACAGGGCGCGGACCTGGTGGGCTGCTGCGTCCATGCGGTGCAGCAGGTCGGGGATGTCATTGGCCCTCAGGCCGGCCGCGGCGGCGGCGTCCAGCAGGTGGGCGGCGGTGAGTTCGGGGAGGGGTTCAGTCTGCATCCGGCCGACAGTGAGACGGAGGATGTTCTGGATGGCGCGCCAGGCGCGTTCGGTGTTGACCAGGGTGCGGGCGTCCTGCAGGGGAATGATGCGGTGGCGGGCCAGGTGGGCGAGGGCGGTGCGGGTAGTGGGGGCGCGGCGGAACCAGGGTTGGTGGGCGTGGATGAGCTGCAGGGTCTGGGCGATGAACTCGATCTCGACCAGGCCGCCGGGGCGCAGCTTGACGTCCCAGGGGCCTTGCGGGGGCAGGTCGCGCAGCATGCGGCGGCGCATGTCGCGGGCGTCGACCCTGACCTGTTCGGGGGCGCCGGCGTGGCGGAGGGCGGCCTCGATGGCCTGGGTCACCTCCTGGCGGAAAGCGGGCGGGCCGGCGACGACGCGGGCGCGCGTCAGGGCCATGCGCTCCCAGGTCCAGGCGTCCTGTTCGTGATAGCGGCGGAAGCTGCGCAGCGAGACGGCGAGCGGTCCCTTGTTGCCCGAAGGACGGAGGCGCATGTCGAGCATGTACATGGGGCCTTCCGCCCCAGGGGCGGTGATGGCGGCGATGCAGGCCTGCACGGCGCGGACGAACCACTGGCTGGCGGGGATTTCGCGGGCACCTGTACTGGTGGTGCTGGTCTCCGGATGGTCGTAGATGAACATCAGATCGAGGTCGGAGCCGGACATCATCTCCCGGCTGCCGGCCTTGCCCATGGCGACGACGGCGAGGGTACCGCCCTCGACGTGGCCGAAGCGGGTGGCGAAGTCGTCCAGCACGCGGGGGACCAGGGCTTCCAGCGCAGCGTCGGCCAAAGCCGTGCGCCGGCGGCCTGATTCGTCGATGCCGAGCTGACCTTCGAGGTCGGCGACGGAGAGGTAGAAGTCCTGCTCCTTCACGGTGCGGCGGACGATTTGAATCACGTCCTCCAGCCTGACGGCATCGACCAGGCGGGTGCGGATCATATCCGCAGGGGCGGTGGTGTCCTAGGAGGACAGGAGGCCTTCCATGGCGTTGGGGTAGCGGGTCAGGTGATCGGCGAGGCGCGGGGCGGCACCGAGGACGGCGGCGAGGCGTTCCAGCAGGATCGGGTTGTGGTGGAACAGCGACATCGGCTGCACGCCGGCGGGCAGGGCGGAGATGAAGCGGTCGAAGCGGCCGAACGCCTCATCCGGGTCGGGCTGCTTCGCCAGTTCCGCCACGACCGCAGGCAACACGGTGTTCATCAGCTCCTGCGCCCTGCTGGAGCGAAGTGCGCGGACGCGGCCGGCGTACCATTGGCGGACACAGTTGATGACGCGGGCGGGGTCGGTGAAGCCCATGTCGCGCAACTGGTCGGCGGTGGCGGAGGCGTCCGGGTCATCGCCGCGGAAGTCGAGCTCGGGCGCGGCGCCGGTGACCTCGAACACGTCGTGGTAGCTGGCGCGCACCTGCTGCAGGTGCCAGCGCAGGTTGAACAGGAAGGAGGCGAGGTCGGGGTAGCCCATGAAGCAGGCGATCTGGGCCAGATCGCTCTCCTGCTCGGGCAGGGTGTGGGTCTGGCGGTCATTGACCATCTGCAGCCGGTGCTCGACCTGGCGGAGGAAACGGTAGGACTCGGACAGGCGGGCGGAGGCGGTGGGGGAGAGGTGGCCTTTCTCGGTCAGGCGGGCGAGGGCGGGGAGGGTGGCGCGGAGCCTGAGGGACGGGTCGCGGCCGCCCCAGACGACCTGGAGGGTCTGGGCAATGAACTCGACCTCTCGGATGCCACCCTCACCCAGCTTGACGTTGAAGCCGCCGAGGTGGCCGGCGGGGTCGCGGGTGAGCTTCTTGGCGGCGTTGATGCGGCGCTTCATGGCATGGATATCGGCGACGGCGGCGAAGTCGAGGCCGCGGCGCCAGACGAAGGGACGGATTGCGTGGAGAAAGCGCTGGCCGAGGCCGAGGTCGCCGGCGACGGGGCGGGCCTTGAGCATAGCGGTGCGTTCCCAGTTCTGGCCCATGCTCTCGTAGTAGGTCAGCGCGCTTTGCAGCGCGACGGCGGGCGGTGTGGCGGCGGGATCGGGGCGGAGGCGGAGGTCGGTACGGAACACGTAGCCATTGGCATCGCGCGCCTCCATCAGCGTGACGAGGTCACGGGCCAACCGGGACGTGAAGGAACCGATGTTGTTGGCGGCCCTTCCGGAGGCGTAGGCAGGGGCCGAGGCATCGTAGATCAGGATGAGGTCGATATCGGAGGAGTAGTTCAGCTCCGCGGCGCCGAGCTTGCCCATGCCGAGGGCGACGAAGCCGCAATCGGTGTCGGGGTGTTCGGGGTCGGAGAGGGTGATCTCGTGCGCCGCGTGCGCGGTGCCGAGCAGGTGGCGGAGAGCGAGGCCGATGGTGGCCTCGGCCAGGCGGGAGAGCGCGCCGGTGACGGTTTCGAGTGGCCAGAGTCCGCCGATATCGGCTATCGCGATGACCAGCGCCGCTTCGCGCTTCGTCTGCCGCAGGGCGGCGGCGATTTCGGCACGCTTGGCCAGGATGTTGACGTGGGTCAGGGACGACAGGACGTGCGCGAAGGCGTCATCCGGGCCACGGGTCCAGACGTCGCGGATGGCGGTGGGCTGGCGCAACGCCAGGCTGGAGAGGAAGGGGCTGTTGCCGCCGAGGCAGCGCAGCAGGGGAAGGGCGTCCGCGATGTCTGATGGGGGCATGTCTGACAGCCCTGCCTCGCGGAAACGCTCGATGAAGCGGTCTGCGGCGGCGGTGTCGCAGGGGACGGGCCATTGGGTCTGAGACGCGGAGAGGAACAGGCGGGTGACTCCCAGGGCGCGAGGTTGAGGGGCGCGGGGTTGAGGCGGCCGATGATGCGCGGGGTGTGGCACTGCTCGCAACTGCTGCACTGGCTGGCACATATCGCGTTCGGAGTGTGCGTGGTTGCGGCGGTGGCGGTGTCGGTGGGCGCGTGGCGGCTGTCGCAGGGGCCGGTGGATGTCAGCTGGCTGTCGGAGCGGGCGCGTGTGGCGCTGCTGGATGAAGCGAGCCCGGTGCAGGTGCGGTTCGATCATGCCTGGCTGGCGTGGGGCGGCTGGACTAAGCGCCTGGACCACCTGATCGAGCTGCAGGTGTTGCAGGTCGTGGTGCAGGGCGGGGGCGGGCAGGCGCTGGCGGAGGCGCCGCGGGCGTGGAT